>JBFEIJ010000167.1:0-1631 GCA_041553775.1 Planococcus sp. (in: firmicutes) | reverse complement strand
TTAAATACCAAACGGACTTGTCCATTACCATTGTTGATCATATCCAGCATTTCGCCTTTACGTTCACCAAGTGATTCAATGATTGCACCCGTATATTCTTCCGGTACATCAACTTGTACACGTTCAACCGGCTCACAGCGTACGCCATCAACCATGCGTACAATTACTTCAGGTTTCGAAACCTGAAGTTCGAATCCTTCACGGCGCATGTTCTCGATAAGGATCGACAAATGCAGTTCTCCTCGTCCAGAGACAATCCATGCATCCGGAGAGTCTGTTGGTTCTACACGCAACGAAACGTCAGTCTCCAATTGAGCATCCAAACGTTCCTGGATTTTTCTTGAAGTAATGAATTTACCTTCTTTACCTGCAAACGGACTGTTGTTGACCAAGAAAGTCATTTGTAGGGTAGGTTCATCAATACGCAGAATCGGTAAAGCTTCCTGGTGGTCCTGTGGACACACAGTTTCGCCGACGTTGATATCTTCCATACCAGAAATGGCAATCAGGTCGCCCGCTTCAGCTTTTTGAATTTCAATCCGTTTAAGACCCATGAAACCATGGATTTTCGTAACCCTGAAATTCTTGACTGAACCGTCGAGCTTCATCAAAGCAACAGATTGTCCGACTTCAATTGTTCCCCGGAATACGCGTCCGATACCGATACGGCCGACATAGTCGTTGTAATCAAGCAAAGCAACCTGGAATTGTAGTGGCTCATCTCTGTTATCGACTGGCGCTGGTACATGTTCCATGATTGCATCATAAATAACCTGCATGTTTTCTTCCTGATCTGCAGGATCTGATGAAAGACTTGCAGTACCGTTCATACCTGATGCAAAAACCACCGGGAATTCCAGTTGTTCGTCATTCGCTTCAAGTTCGATGAACAATTCGATGACTTCGTCAACCACTTCTTCAGGGCGTGCGAAATCACGGTCAATTTTGTTTACTACAACGATAGGCTTCAAGTTCTGTTCCAAAGCTTTCTTCAATACAAAGCGTGTTTGAGGCATACAGCCTTCATAAGCATCCACAACTAAAAGGACTCCATCAACCATTTTCATGATACGTTCCACTTCTCCGCCGAAATCGGCGTGTCCAGGTGTATCCAAAATGTTGATTTTAGCTTCTTTATATTGAATCGCAGTATTTTTCGCCAGAATAGTGATTCCGCGTTCTCTTTCAATATCGTTAGAGTCCATTGCACGTTCTTCCACGTGTTCGTTAGAACGGAAGATACCTGATTGCTGCAGCAGCTGATCCACAAGCGTCGTTTTACCATGGTCAACGTGGGCAATAATCGCAATGTTTCTTAAATCATTTCGTAAGTTAGTCATAATTTCACTCCAATATTCTTTTTTCATGTCTATAACTGTGCTAGTATAGCACATATAGGGAAAAAACCCTAAGATTTTATTTCAGGTTCCATCAGCAGGAGGAAAATAAATGAAAAACATTAAATGGATTTTCGTTCTATACTCATTAGCGGCATTATTGGCCATGGTCGGAATCGGTCTCGCTGTAGCATTCCGCAGCTTTCCAATGATTTTTTTGGCAATAATCTTATTGGGTGTCGTCATGGTTATGGGCTTCAAGAAAAAACGCTCGATGATCGAAGCAGGGCTACT
>JBFEIJ010000166.1:0-1660 GCA_041553775.1 Planococcus sp. (in: firmicutes) | reverse complement strand
GGTTGCTCATCTTTAAGCCTCCAATTCCAATTGAAGTTTATCCAAACCGTTTTCTAAATCCAATGCTGTCATGACATCTTCAAGTCGAATTCCTAATTCGATCAAAGTGATAGCAACTGCCGGCTGGATACCTGTTATAACAACTCGCGCTCCCATTAGGCTTGACATGCTGATGACGTCTCCCAAAACTTTAGCGATGAAGGAATCGATGAAATCGATTGAAGTCAAATCGATCACTACACCACGGGCACTTGTTTCATGTAATTTAGTCAATAAATCTTCCTGGAACTGTATGGCAGTCTGATCGTCCAATTCCCATTGAATGGAAACAATCAGCGTATCTCTCAGTTTTAATATCGGTATACGGACATTCATACTTCATCAACCTCCACAATTTTTCGATTTGTCCAAGCCAAAGCTTGTTCAACGCCGCGCTGCAAGGTGCTCGTTGTGGTGAACTCATTCAGATTAATGCCCAGTGTAACAATCGTTTGGGCGATTTCCGGGCGAATGCCGACCAGCATACATTTCGCTCCGACCAAGCGGACAGCGTCAGCAGCCTGAATAATATGGTGGGCAACCATTGTATCAACTACAGGTACACCGGTGATATCAAGCAGAATCACTTCTGCCCGATGCTTAACTACACCCTCCAGAAGATTTTCCATGATGAGGCGGGCCCGTTCCGTGTCAATTGTCCCTACAAGCGGCATAACCGAAACTTTATCAAAAACCGGAATCAATGAAGCGGAAAGTTCCTGTAAAGCAATTTTTTGAAGGCTTACTGTACGTTCCCAAGTTTTCGAGTATGTATCGATGGTGCTGTCACGGATAGGTGTGATCCACTTATTGAACTCTTCTGTGAAAGCGCGCAGATTGTCGTTGTTGATAACGCCGTCCCTTTCCATTCCAGTAAAAACAATCTCACCGAAGTGATTGATCGCTTTGGTGACGAATGTGATCGACCAGCCATAACGGACAACTTTTTCAGCAAAATCATTTAAGCGGCTTTCGTATGCCTGGTGGCTCTCCAACAGATTGGATGTCATCAGTTCAGCAAATTCACGGCTTGTCTGATCCATCAACTCCGAAGGCATTACTTCGAATGAACGTTCGCTTTTTTCGTTTTTCATCATTTCTTGCCACTTGGAAATAATTTCAGTCATGTTCTCTTGAATATATCTTGCCATTTGCTTATTCATGTTTTTAAGGATCCTCCTTGGACTCTTGCAACTCTCTTTTAAGTTCCCCTGCACTGCCGACTCTTCTATTTTAAAGTTCTCTATCTTTTATTGTATCGGAAATATGCATTTTGCACATCTTTTTTATATCCCTGACCGGTTTTGAGCAGGCGATATTGCAAAAAACATCCGAAGAATAGGACTCTTCGGATGTTTTCATGGTGTATGTATACTTAGAACTTAACAAGTCCAACACTGATTTCTAATGCTTCATCCACTTTTTCCATCAATGCTTCATCAAGTTGGGTAATTTTATCCGTCAGCCGGGATTTGTCGATCGTCCGCAATTGCTCAAGCAATATCACCGAGTCCCGCTCAAAGCCATATTTCTTGGCATCGATTTCCACATGGGTAGGAAGCTTGGCTTTTTGGATCTGAGCTGTAATCGCCGCTATGATGACGGTCGGACTGAACCGGTT
>JBFEIJ010000165.1:0-1770 GCA_041553775.1 Planococcus sp. (in: firmicutes) | reverse complement strand
GTAAAAGACATCCTACGGCGGTTTCCAACGAAACAAATTTTCATATTGGCTATTTATCCTATCCAAAGAGAATAAAAAACGAGAAGCAGCAGTAATGCGTCCAAAAGGAATGTTTACCTTTGGGTGTACACAGATGCTTCTTTTTAAATTGGGTATTAAATTTACTGTTCCAAGCCAGAATGGGTGTGAGGCATTAATAATTCTAGTACGATAGCGTTAGCTTACATATTAACTGAACAAACTAACTGATCAGGTGATTTTTAAATAGGAGGAACATATATGGACAAACCAGTCATTATAGTGGGCGCAGGATTGAGCGGATTACGCACAGCTTCATTGCTTCAGGAACAAGGAATAAATTATCGAGTGCTCGAGTCAAGAAATCGAATCGGTGGCAGAATTTTGAGCGCTGAAATTGCCCATCAAACCGATTTGGGAAGATTTGATCTTGGGCCAACATGGTTTTGGCCGCAATATGAGCCAGCAATTTCACAATTAGTCAAAGAGTTGAAGTTGGAGACTTTTGTTCAACAAAACGATGGTGACATGTTGGTGGAGCGTTTTCAAACCAAACCCCCGGAGCGCTGCGTCATGCAGGAAAACGTGCATGAAAGAGGTGTTCGTCTAAGCGGAGGAATGCAATCGCTGATTGATGCAGTGGCAAAGGAAATTCCAGCAGAAAAAATTGAACTAGAAACACGAGTAAAAGGAATCTTTTTAGGTGAGTTTGGGGACATGACGGTGGAAGTCGAACGAAATGATGGAACGGTCGAACTCGTCGCCGCATCCAACATTGTGTTGGCATTGCCGCCGCGTTTAATAGCGCAAAACATCCAATTCTCACCAGAGCTGCCTGCAAATTTACTGGCTGACATTACCGAAAAACCGACGTGGATGGGATCGCAAGCCAAAGCCGTTGCGGTATTTGATCGGCCGTTTTGGCGGGAATCTGGTCTTTCAGGACTTGTATTAAGTTCTGCCGGTCCTTTGCAAGAAATTTACGATGCTTCTCCGATTGAAGGCGCGGGAGCATTGTTCGGTTTCTTCGGAATTTCATCAGAAGTCCGCCATCACATGGGTCAAGAAAAAGTAATCCAATTGGTAGGAAATCAATTGGTTAAACTTTTTGGAAGTGAAGCTGAATCACCACAGGCAATCCTCTTTAAAGACTGGGCGAACGACGCAGACACAGCCGTTGCAGAAGATTCCAGTCCATTCAAAAATTATATGAGCTACGGTGCGCCCCATGTGACAGGGGACTGGCAAGACAAAGTGATTTTTGCAGGCACTGAAACCAACTCCCAATACAGCGGCCATTTAGAAGGTGCACTTCAATCAGCCGAACAGGCTGTGTCTCAACTTATCGCTTTGCGGAAAACTGAGTAAAGTAGATTTCCTAAAAATGAATACAAGAAATAAAACGTCTTCTTTAAGGCGTTTTTTTTTGTGCATTTAAAGTCAGGCCAAGACTCGATTTTAAAGGTCTATCAAAAAATACTAGGAAAATGTTTTCACTTTAATTTATGGTTGCATTTATTGAAACTAGGCGTATGATATGTAAGTAGATATCTTATATCCATAATGGATATTAAATGTAGATGAAAAGAGGTGCGGAATTTGCAATTAACAAAAGGTGTAGAGCAAGCGATTTGCATTATCGTTTTGCTTGCAACACAAGAAAGCAATGCGCCGCTCGCTTCAGATGAAATTAGCAAGCGGTTAGGTGTATCACCTTCCTATATGAAAAAAATCACCCGGAAATTGGTCGTT
>JBFEIJ010000164.1:0-1778 GCA_041553775.1 Planococcus sp. (in: firmicutes) | reverse complement strand
GATATCGACAGCCCGGAACTGAGCCGCTTTACTGCCGATGACCAATCAGGTCTAGAGAAGTTCACGGAAACTTTGTTAAAACATTTATAAATCTAAGAAAAAGAGGTCCCCGAATCATAAAACGATTCGGGGACCTCTTTGTTTTAAGCTTCTTGCAAACGTGGCTTGACCGCTTGGAAAGCTGCAGTCAAATCCGCGATCAAGTCATCCGTATGCTCAAGCCCGATTGACAATCGCATCAATGACTCGGAGATCCCCATTGCTCGACGGTTTTCTTCCGGTACGATTTGATGCGTCATCGAAGCAGGGTGTTGAATTAACGTTTCTGGATCGCCTAAGCTTACAGCGATTTTAATCATCGACAACGCGTTCATGAACCTTTGTGCTTCTTTTTTACCGCCTTCAATCTCAAACGATATCAATCCGCCACCTTCGCGCATTTGACGCTTCGCGATTTCAAATTGCGGATGACTTTCGTCATGCGGATAAAGGATGTTCTTCACCAATGGTTCTTGTTTAAGGAACTCCAATACGGTCTTAGCATTTGAGATATGGCGATCCATCCGCACGTGCAATGTTTTCATTCCGCGCAGCAAAAGCCAAGCATCAAATGGCGACATAATTGCTCCGATATCCTTTTGCACTGTCATGCGAAGCCCTTGCATCTCTTCTCCATCCGCACCGACCAAAACCCCGCCGACCACATCCCCATGGCCGTTCAAGTATTTGGTCGCGCTGTGCAGCACAAAATCCGCTCCCATTTTTAATGGGCTTTGCAAATACGGCGAACAAAAAGTATTATCCACAACTACTCGCAAACCGCGTTTCTTAGCCACTGCAATAACCGCTTCAAGGTTAACCATTTCCATTGTCGGATTGATTGGTGTCTCAACATAGATACAAACGGTTTCCGGGCGCAGCGATTTTTCAATTTCTTCTTCGGTCGTCATGCCAACCAAGTCATGTGTTATGGCGTATTTTTCTTCTAACATTTCCAATAACCCATATGTGCAACCGTAAATGCCTCTAGAACAAAGAACGTGATCTCCTGCTTTTGTCAGATGGATGAGAGCAGCACTGACAGCGGCCATCCCCGACCCAAACGCCAATGCTCCTCCCCCGAATTCAATAGCTGCCATGCGCTCTTCAAGCACCCGCACTGTCGGATTGCCGAGTCGCGAATAAATATTACCGCCGCACGTTCCAGCAAATCGCTGTTCGCCTTCTTCTGCTGTCGCAAAGGAAAATGTCGATGTCTGATAAAGCGGCGTTGCTAAACTATCATGATGCGATTTGCTATCGTAACCGCTATGAATGATCACGGTTTCCATATTTGTAGACGACGATTGTTTCATTTTAAAACACCCCTTATTTTAAATAGAAAACGCTTACATTCGATCTTGATTTCATTCTACCGTGAATTGTCAAAAAAGGAAAGTTTGCTATTTGTTTAGAACCTGGTTCAGATTTCCCTAGTTCTTTGAGCATTTCCTGCTCTATTATAAGAATGCTCTTCCTATCCATTGACTTATGGCGAGCTCTCCGGTTATACTATAATTTGTGTAAAATAATCGCAGCAGTTGTATGTGCGTGTCCGTCCATTTTATTCCTTATGATTAAGGTGTATCGCGTAACTCTTGGCTGCCGAGCGAAGGTACAAGAATATAAAATGGCTTACAGCATGAATGCATCTGGTTTTTATTTTACTTCAAAAACCAAAAACAGAGGAGGAGACAATATATGTCTCGTTATACAGGTCCAGCATGGAAACTGTCCCG
>JBFEIJ010000163.1:0-1817 GCA_041553775.1 Planococcus sp. (in: firmicutes) | reverse complement strand
CGCATTTCGCCCAGCGAAATGCAAATCCATTCAACGGTTTTCGATTTACCCGCACGCCCGCTGAATTCGCCACAATCCATCATCTGATATCGCACACCCAAAACCCTCGAACGGATGCTTTCCGCCACGGCGAAAAGCGAAAAACCCACAAACCGAAAAACCCACAAACCATAAACCCACTAACCTATCATCACTTCCCCAAAATTTCCCCATCAAAAAAACCACACGCAAAATTGCGTGTGGCCGATTACTTTATTGATTAGAAGAACATACCAGCGATCGAAGCGCTCAAAAGTGAAGCGAGTGCTCCGGCAGCTACTGCCTTCATACCGAGTTTTGCGATTTGTGGACGACGGCTTGGTGCAAGTGCGCCAAGTCCTCCCAGCAAGATTGCCAGGGAGCTCAAGTTTGCGAAACCACATAGTGCGAAGCTGACAATAAGGACAGTTTTTGGTGACAAGTCTGCCATTTCCGCAGTAAAGGAAACGTAAGCGACAAATTCGTTCAATACGAGTTTTTGTCCGATGAAGCTTCCTGCCTGCACTGCTTCAGCCCAAGGTACACCGATTGCAAAAGCAAGCGGAGCAAAGACGAAGCCAAGAATTTGCTGGATTGTCAGACCTTCAAACCCCACAACACCCCCGACAAAGCCAAGCAATCCGTTGAGTAAAGCGATGAGCGCGATGAATGCCAAGAGCATCGCCCCGACGTTCAATGCCAATTGCAAACCGTCAGATGCTCCGCGTGCGGCAGCATCTACTACGTTTGCGGATTCTCTGTCTTTTTCAAGCTTGAATTCTTTTTCCTCAATCTCCTCTTGTTCCGGAATCATGATTTTCGCCATGATCAATCCGGCTGGAGCCGCCATGAAACTTGCCGCAAGCAAGTATTCAAGGGGAACGCCAAGAAGTGCGTAACCCGCAAGTGTAGAACCTGCGACCGAGGCAAGTCCACCCGTCATAACTGCGAACAACTCTGATTTCGTCATTCCTGCAAGGAACGGACGCACAACAAGCGGTGCTTCCGTCTGGCCAACGAAAATGTTCGCCGAAGCGGAAATCGATTCCGCTTTACTTGTTCCAAGCAATTTCGAAATCGCACCGCCGAGAAAACGGATGACGAGTTGCATGATGCCCAGATAATACAGCACCGAAATTAAAGAAGAGAAGAAGATGATGATCGTCAGCACCTGGAAAGCGAAGACGAAGCCAAACCCTTCTGTGTCGGCTGCTGGACCGAATACGAAGGCGATCCCTTCCCCCGCGTAACCGATTACATTATTGACTACCTCAGATAGCCAAAGCAATGCTTTACGTCCCGTTTGCCATTCAAGTACGATGAACGCGAAGCCGATTTGAATCGCTAATCCACCTAAAATTGTCCGTGGCTTAATGGATTTTTTCCCGTCAGATAAAAGGAAGGCAAGTCCCAGAACGACGAAAATGCCGAAGATGCCCCATAATATATTCACAACTTCACCTCATAAATAGTATTTTATCAGAAAATTAGGCTAATAAATGTCTAACTCATCCGTCGTCTGACATCTTACCAAAGCAAATCGAATAAGTAAATGTACATTATGTTACAAAACGATAATTTAACCGTATTTCCAATCGGATGAAAATTCATAATTGAATTGATATTTCCCGGGAAATGTTGGCGTTGCCGTCATTCCCGGTTTTATTCGCCTTCAGCTGCCGGCGCTGCTTTCTTAAGGAAAAAGGAAAGAAATACACCGATAAGACTCAGAATTCCAGCTACGATAAAGGAGATATTCACACCGCGGATCAGCCCTTGTACCCCATATTGCTCAGGAT
>JBFEIJ010000162.1:0-1921 GCA_041553775.1 Planococcus sp. (in: firmicutes) | reverse complement strand
TTTTATCATGAACCAGATCGCCGTAAAGTAAATCATCCAGAAATCGAACTTCTTCCCGAAACGTTTTTTTCTGCACGTCATCAAACACTTCTAAATCCACATAAATGGAAGCATCTTGTTTTGTAAAATCGATTATTATCACTTGATTGTCCATGTGTCCCTCCTGAAAACAGATGTGCTCCATAACAATTAAAATCTCCCTATAAGAGAATTTTATCACTTTCAAATTTTATTGCCACAGATTTCTGATTATTCAAATTCTATTTCATTTTAAAAAGCCGATGATGAAACAGGATTGCTGTTCCACCATCGGCTTCAAATCTGTTATTAATAATAATAGCTTCCTTCACTGACCAGCAGTTCAGGAAAATCCTTTTCAATCACTTCTTCAAGTCCATATTCCTGCAGGATCTCAAGCAGCTCTTCTTCATCAACTTTGCAATAATCCAACAGTTCACTCCTGTCATGGCTCTTAAATTTCAGAATGTATTTTTTACGGCCATTCTTTGACAGCACATAAACGTCCATCGGCACATAGCTTCTGATCGTCCTAAAATCCTGATGCTCGATTACCGATGCTGCATCCATTTTATCCAAGTGGGTATAGATAAAAGCTTCAGATCTTTTTTCTCCCGCTGAAATGAAACTCATCTTTGCATGATGCCTGTTGATGAAGCGTTCAGATAATCGCTGATGGAATGTGATTGTTTCCCATTCAACTTTGGTGCGATATTTTTCAATAAACAATTCTGACAGCACTTGGTGGCGGGTTACAGCCGTCCAGTCCACCCGTTCGGGATGACGGTCGATCAACGACATCGGCAAATGCTGGCAAACCGATAAGGAAGGCCAGGACAGTTTTTCACTGTGCCGTTCGATAAAAGCTGGCGAAAGACCTTTTGCATTCAACATTTCTTTTTTGCGCGAAACAATTTCCCAATACTGTTTAAAATTGAACGGACTTGCTTCGTTTTCCAGTGTCTTGGCCTGTCTTTTGCTTAACTTCTCCGTATTCGGGTTCCATTTCTCCGCGTCCGCAAATTCCTCTATAAACCCCTCAGACACTTTCTGGGTGCGGATAACTTCATCCCAATACAGGCGCCCGCTGAATTCGCGGATAAACTTCTCCGATAATTGCTGGTGCCCTGAAACCAGATGCCAGTTAACCTGTGCTGCATTCTTCCGGATGAATTCCTCCGATAATTTTTCTGTTTCGCATATTGTATTCCACGAGATCGATCGTTTATCTTTAATCGCTCTCGCTTCCATTAGTTCGTTCAAATCATCAAACATTTCGTCCACTCTCTTTTCAAATGATTTTCCGTTTTCCTCATTCTCCGGCGGCTGACTGTTGATACGAATAAAACCCGCATACCGGTATAACCCGAAACGCGGGAAGCAGATTCTTATTGTTTCTATCTTCTGGTTCTCGACTTTTTTCATCTATTCAGCTTACAGTATAAAGGCGATTGATTTCGTGTCCGGCTGCTTTTGCCAAATATCCGAATCAATTGCCTGATATAGTTTTTCATCATAATTGCTGCTCTCAAAAACCTTCTCTCTTATGTTAACTCTCTTATTCCCCAATGAAAAGGACTAAAACAGAAATATGTTGTTTTTGATAGTAAATTGACTCTTTATTATGCTAAAACATTCGTTTCAGGGCTAAAAATAAAAAAAAGTCGAAACCGGCTAAAATTTCCAACGGGTTTCGACTTTCTCCTATTAGTATAAAAGTAATAAACTATTTTTTCACCTTTACAATCGCCACTGTACATCTTGAAACACAGACGAGCCGATCTTCTTCATCTACAATTTTAATGTCCCATACCATTGTCGTGCGCCCCTTATGCAAAGGCGTCCCAATGGCAGTAACGATTCCGTCACGCTTTCCTCTGATATGATTGACATTGATTTCAAG
>JBFEIJ010000161.1:0-2132 GCA_041553775.1 Planococcus sp. (in: firmicutes) | reverse complement strand
TTGGCAATATCATACTGATTTTCTGGTTTCAAAAGAGCCATACAATAGAAAATAAAGTGTTATTTCAAACAAGCGGATTTCTCCTATTCTTAGTTGCTTTACTCATTGCACCTACGGCATTTGGCGTCTTTTTCCCAGATGAAAGCTATGAAGACACAATCGGATTAGCGTTAGGGTTGCTATTAGTGTTAATTACTTTGTTCAGTTTATTTGTAGTGGGGATCATGGGCTTGATTGAAGGGAAAAATCAGCCGAAGAACTTGTTAACATTCACATCAATCATGTGTTTAACGAGTCTCATCTTTCCATTCTTTTTATTTGCCATTGGCTTGACGCCAGTGGTCATCCTGCTTTGGAAGCTCTATAAATACAGTCGAAAAAAAGCGTTTACTAAATGAATAGATGCAATAATAAAAACCTGGGTAATTCTGAAAATCAGCACTTTCAGAAACACATAATTTTGAATTGAGGACTACATAATGGAAAAATCATTGGTATGCAAAACCTTGCTTTCCAATAAATTTTGGAAAATCAAAGTACAAGGCAATATGTTCATCGTTTCTTATGGCAGAGTCGGGACGGTAGGGTCAGTAAATACAAAAGAGTTTTCGACCGAAGAACGTTGTAAGATAGAAGCGAACAAGCTGATCGAGTCAAAATTTAAGAAAGGCTACCGGGAAATAGATGCTCACGAAAAGGTGCAATCGGTTGGAATGTCGGAAGTGGAGTTCTGGGAACTGCTTGCTTCGGCGCACCGAAAAGGGGAAGACTGGGAAGAGCAACTGGAATGGCTTGTTGCCAAGCTTTCGAAAAAATCGGTTACGGATATCATTCGTTTCGATTACCATTTCAACCAAAATTATTATCGGTCCTTCACGTCCGATTTATGGGCAGCGGCATACATTATCATGGGTGGCTGTTCAGATGATTCGTTTGATTATTTCCGTGCGTGGCTGATGTTTCTTGGCAAAGAACCTTATGAAGAAGCGATTCGTAATCCGGAAAGCCTCATTCCATATTTAAAAGAAATTGAAGACGATGTGCCGGAATTCGAAGACTTCCACTATGTGGCAACTATGGCCTATGAAGAAAAAACAGGATTGGATCAAGAAGCGTATTTGGATTTGTATCGGAAACGGTCTGGTGATGAAGACGAGCAACCATCGATGGAGTTTGACTGGGATGAAGATGATGAAGAAGGGTTGCGTAAGAAATTCCCGCTTTTATGGGATGTATACGGTGAAAATCCGCTAGGGTGAGATGACTGATTGGGTAAACTGTCTTCAACCTTTACCAGCTGTGAATTTCCTCATTTATGGAAATCCGCTATGCTTTTGAAAGCAGTTTCACCCTAGAATCAACGCTTTTTTGACACTTGTGTTACTATAAGAGGAAATACTGGATTAGGTGTGGACAAGATGAAAAAGAAAAAAAAGGCGCAAAAGAATCGCCGCTTGAAGCTTTGGGTTAGAGTCCTGTTGCTTCCTGCAGGTATCGTTTTAGCGTCAGTGCTGATCATGATTTTTTACACGATTATTCCGGACGTGATCAAACAAAACATACAAGAAACCCCAAAAAACTTATTTGAAGTCAAATTACCCGAAGAAAACATTCCATTGTACCAAGAAGCTGCGGATGCATATGGAATTCCGTGGACCTTGCTCGCGGCGCATCACCGCATCGAAACGAAGTTTTCGACGATGGATCCGCTCCTGTCGCCCGTTGGCGCAGAAGGCCATCTGCAATTTATGCCGTGCACATTCGTCGGCTGGAGTTATCCATCCTGTTCGGGACTAGGCAAAGGGGAAATTCCTGAATCGGCTAAAACCGATCCGGCAGTGATAAAAGAGTATGGTGGCTACGGCGTCGATGGCAACGGGGACGGTGTTGCAGATCCGTATAACCTGACAGATGCGCTATACAGCGCTGCGAATTACCTTTCGAAAAACGGCGCGGCAAAAGGGGACTTGGAACGAGCCATATTCCAATATAACCACAGCGAGAAATACGTGGAAGATGTCCTGCATTATTACCGTTTGTATGAAAAGGAATTTGCTTCAAATTAATTAAAAAGATCCCGTCAGCCATATGGCTGACGGGATCTTTTGTGGATATGTTTAAATTATGCTCTG
>JBFEIJ010000160.1:0-2172 GCA_041553775.1 Planococcus sp. (in: firmicutes) | reverse complement strand
GAAGGTGATGTACTGATCAATGGAAAAAGCATTAAAGAAGATTTCAAAGAAGCCATCCAGCATGTCGGCGCGATTGTCGAAAACCCGGAAATGTACCCTTTTCTAAGTGGCTGGAAAAACTTGCAGCAATATGCGCGAATGAAAGAAGGCGTTTCGCAGGACAGAATCAAAGAAGTCGTTGAGTTGGTTGGGTTGGGAAATGCCATCCACGAAAAGGTTGGACGGTATTCATTAGGCATGCGGCAACGTCTCGGCATAGCGCAAGCGCTGCTCCACAAACCTTCGATTTTGATACTGGATGAACCGACCAACGGACTCGATCCATCCGGCATTCGAGAAATTCGGAAATACATACGCAATTTGGCTGAAAAAGAAAATGTCGCAGTGATTGTATCGAGCCATTTATTGTCGGAAATTGAATTGATGTGCGACCGGATCGGGGTCATTAAAAACGGTGAATTGATCGCGATTGAAGATGTGAAAATTTCAGATGATCAAAGTGCTTTAAAAGACGTGCATATCGAAGTGCAGCCAATTGAGCTGGCAAAAGACTATCTTCAACAGGAAATGGACCAAACCATCGGAGTGAATATGAAAGAACTGATCATTTCAACGACGCGCGAGGAAATTCCGCAGATTTTGAAAAACCTAATGAATCAAGGAATGGATGTTTATGGCGTGCGAGTTTTGCAATCAACATTGGAAGACAAATTCTTTGATTTGATAGGAGAGAATGCAATTGAATAATTTTTTGAAATTGGTGTGGAACGAGCAGATAAAAATGTATGCAAAAAAATCAACTTGGATCATGATTGCGCTAATAGGGATTCTCGTCCTTGGGGCAGGGTTGTTAGCAAAGTTTATGGACGGCGGAGTCGTGACTAAAGAATACGGTGCAGATTGGCAGACGGAATTAAAAGACGAAAATGCCGCGCTTATGAGTGAAATGGAAGAAGATGAGTTCGCCGGATTTTCGAATCCGTTTGTTATCGAGAAAAATGAATTCTATTTGGAAAATGGCATTAAACCGTTGCCTTATGATGGCTGGGAATATGTCTTGGAAATGGCAATTCTGACGTCGTTGTTGAGCTTGTTTACGATCATTATCGCCGCTGGGATTGTCTCGGATGAATTTAAATGGGGCACGATCAAATTATTATTAATTCGTCCCATTTCACGCAGTAAGATTTTGTGGGCAAAATACGTTTCAGTTTTGCTCTTCTCGTTCACATTGTTAATGTCGCTACTCATCTTTACTTGGCTCGTTGGAGCAGTGCTGTTCGGATTGAACGGTCTATCGCCGATGATTGTCCAAGAAGGAGCATCTGGTTACCAGCAAGTTTCGGTTTGGAAAGAAATTTTGCAAGGTTACGGTTTTGGCATGGTGACATTGGTCATGATGGCGACGTTTGCGTTTATGATGTCTACGATTTTTAGAAGCAGCGGCATGGCAATCGGACTATCGATTTTCTTGATGCTGGCCGGCAACACGATTGTCGGTATTGTTTCCCAATACAGCTGGTCAAAATACATCTTGTTTGCAAATACCAATCTTCGACAATATGTTGACGGCGCTGAGCCGATGGTTGATGGCATGACCTTGACGTTTTCGTTGACGATGTTGGCTATTTATTTTGTGGTCTTCCTTGGCGCCGCCTGGGCAACGTTCACGAAAAGAGATATTGCAGGAAATTAACGAAACAAGGCCGAGCATCCGTTATGGACGCTCGACCTTATTTTATTCATCTTGCAAGTTTACAAGTATTCTTCAAATCGTTTTTCCAAATAGTTTTGGAAGACGGTCATGACCGAACAAATGGCCCAGTAGATGAGCGCTACTAAGATGAGGAGCGTCAGCAAATCGTATTCTCGTGCTCCGACAATACGCGCCTTTTGAAACACTTCAGGTACGGTAATCATAGCGGCTAGCGACGACGCTTTGATCAAATCGAGGTATACATTCGACAGCGGTGGAATGGCAATACGGACAGATTGAGGCAAAATAATGCGGCGCATCGTCTGCCAATACGTCATTCCGAGGGCGCGCGAAGATTCCCATTGTCCTTTATCGACTGAAGCCAAAGAAGAGCGGAACACTTCGGCAATATAAGCGGCAGAATTGATGGAGAACCCGATCAAAGCGGCTTGTAAAGCAGTGAATTGTAATCCGAT
>JBFEIJ010000159.1:0-2214 GCA_041553775.1 Planococcus sp. (in: firmicutes) | reverse complement strand
CCCTAAAATCGCTCACGAACTGGCTCATGAGTATTGTGAAGGGCGTTGGATAGCTGTAGGCGGCGGCGGTTACGATATTTGGCGTGTGGTGCCAAGAGCATGGTCTTTATTGTGGATGGAAATGAATAACTTCCCGACTCCTACAGGTCTGCTCCCTTCTTCGTGGCTGAAAAAATGGCAGTCCGAATCACCTGTGCCATTAATCGAAACATGGGAAGATCCTGAACAGATGTATGAGGCCATACCACGCAAAGAAGAAATAACAGAAAAAAATCACGAAATGCTTAATAAAGCCCTTTATATGATCCGAAACGCATAAAAGCCCCCAAACGGGGGCTTTTATGCGTTTTTAGTTGATTGACGTTCTTCCATCCGATAAGGCAGAATAACTTGTTTTTCTTCGATTTCTTCTTGGTTCATATACTTTGTCAGAAGCCTCATCGACACTGCTCCAATGTCATATAACGGCAATGCAACCGATGTTAACATCGGTCTTGCCATACGGGCCAATTTCGAGTTTTCATAGCTGATAACCTCTACATCTTCAGGTATCTTCTGGCCGTTCGCTTCTACACCATGAATGACCCCAAATGACATTTCGTCGTTGCTGACAAAATAGGCTGTGGGCTTGCTGTCTTTCAGGGTTTCAACCGCTTCGATTGCTTCATCATACGAATTATCACATTCCACGATCAATTTCTCATCGTAACCCAAACCAGCATCATTTAATGCCGTTTGATAGGCCTTAAGCTTATAATCTTTGTTTACTTTAGATGAAAGTGGACCTGAAATAAATGCAATTCGTTTATGGCCATTGTCGATCAATTTCTTTACAGCTTCGTACGCGGCGCTGTAATAATCAATATTTACAGAAGCGATGCTGTGGGATTCATCAATCGATCCTGCCAACACAATCGGTGTTGGTGAACGCTTCATTTCATTCAGAAGTTCAGTTGATATCACATCGCTCATGAACACAATGCCGTCAACTTGTTTGCCGAGCATCGTTTCAAGCAATTGAAGTTCTTTGTTCTGATTTTGATCTGAATTCGACAAGATGATGTTGTAGCGATACATCGTGGCTATGTCTTCAATTCCGCGGGCAAGTTCGGCATACATGCTATTTGAAATATCCGGAATGATGACACCGACCGTGGTGGTTTTTTTGCTGGCCAGTCCTCTTGCTACTGCATTCGGACGATACCCAAGCTCTTCAATCACTTTTAATACTTTCTTCCTTGTAGCAGGTTTAACATTCTGATTGCCATTGACTACACGCGAAACAGTCGCCATGGATACATTTGCTTCCCTCGCTACATCATAGATCGTTACGGTCACGGTGCGCCCTCCTTCCTTAATATCTTTTATCATACGATAAAAAGTTTCCTTTTTTCAACTAAAAAAGAAAAGCCGGGTAGCTACCCGGCTCTTCGGATTTACATTTTCAACTCGTATTGCTTCATGAACTTCATCAAAGCATCGTAGTAGTCATCAAATTGATTCAAATCCATTTGCTGTGCAGCGTCTGACAAAGCAACAGCTGGATCTGGATGTACTTCAGCCATTACGCCATCAGCACCAATAGCAATGGCAGCTTTAGCAGCTGGTAGAAGCAAATCGCGGCGTCCTGTTGAATGCGTTACATCGACAAATACCGGAAGATGCGTTTCTTGTTTCAAGATCGGCACTGCTGAGATGTCCAATGTGTTACGCGTCGCTTTTTCGTAAGTGCGGATACCACGCTCACATAAAATAATTTGGCTATTGCCTGAAGCAATGATGTATTCAGCAGCATTGATGAATTCATCAACAGTTGCTGACATCCCACGTTTCAGTAAAACTGGCTTGTTGATCTGTCCAACCGCTTTCAACAATTCGAAGTTTTGCATATTGCGTGCGCCGACTTGAACGACATCGACGTATGGCAACGCTGCTTCCAAATGATGCGGAGTGACGATTTCTGAGACGACTGCAAGTTTGTACTGATCTGCAGCAGCTTTCAACATTTTCAATCCTTCAAGACCGAGGCCTTGGAAATCGTAAGGAGATGTACGCGGCTTGTATGCCCCGCCACGAATCATTTTAAGCCCTTTAGCGCCAATCGCTTCAGCGACTTTAGAAACTTGGTCTTGAGATTCTACAGCGCAAGGTCCGAAGATGAACGATGGAGTTCCGTCGCCGATTTTTTCACCATTGATATTGATGATCGTATCT
>JBFEIJ010000158.1:0-2370 GCA_041553775.1 Planococcus sp. (in: firmicutes) | reverse complement strand
GATTTTAGGGATTTCTCTGTAAATATCCATTGTGCCATATAAATGCGTTAGAGGGTCTAAATAATGGGCATCTGCGCCGTTTTGGCTAAGAATGACGTCCGGTTTGAAAAATTCGACAATTTCACGCATAGCCGTCCGGTAAATTTCCAGAAATGATTCATTCTCTGTAAAAGCATCAATAGGGAAGTTGAAAGAAGTTCCGTAACCTTGTCCGCTTCCGCGTTCATTGATATTACCGGTGCCAGGGAAAAGATAGCGCCCTGTTTCATGAATTGAAACGGTACAGACGTCAGGATCATCGTAAAAGCTCCATTGAACCCCGTCGCCATGGTGTGCATCCGTATCAATATAAAGAACGCGCGCACCATATTTCTGTTTCATATAATTGATGGCAACTGAACTGTCATTATAAATGCAAAAACCCGATGCTTTGCCGCGGAAGCCGTGGTGTAGGCCGCCGCCGAGATTCAATGCATGTTGGGCTTTGCCTTCCATGACCCAATCGACGGCAGTTAACGTACCCCCGACAAGACGTGCGCTTGCTTCGTGCATGTTTTTGAAGATAGGTGTGTCTTCTGTGCCAATGCCATAGCTTTCACCGGCTTCAGGAGAAATATTGCCCAAACTCGCCTGTTTGATGATGTCGATATAGCGTTGGTCATGGGCGAGCAGCAATTCCTCGTCAGTAGCAATACGAGGAGTGACAATCAGCTCTTCTGGAAGCGCATTCATTTTATCAAGCAGATCGACTGTCAATTGCAGTCTCTTTTGGTTGAACGGGTGGGTCTCAGAGAATTTATACCCCAATTGATCCTCTGAGTAGATAAAGACAGCGTGCTTCACTTGTCCATCTGTGGTGTGTTTGGCCATAGAACATCGAAACCTTCTTTTTTTAAGTCGTCAATGATTGCGAGCGGATTCATCGTTTGAATACGGAATACCAAAATTTTATTGGCGTTATTCTGTTTGTCGGGGTAGACGAGAACACTCCAGACGTTGACTTTGTAGTTATAGAACACTTTTGAAACTTCATAAAGCATGCCGGAACGGTTCGGTACGCGAATTTCGATATGCGAACCAGGCTGATGCGCACCGGTCAATTCGATGTATTTATAAAGTAAATCAGTTTCCGTTAAAAAGCCGACGAGTTTGTCGTTGCTGACAACAGGCAAGCAACCGATTTTTTGATCATAAAAAGTCATTGCCGTTTCTTCAACGAAATCCAAAGGATGGCCGGTAACCGGATTTTTCGTCATGATTTCGAAAACCTTCATTTCATGCGCATTGATCTTAGGCGATACAGAAAATCTAGATGGCAGCGCATCTTTTAAGTCGCGCTCTGAAACAACGCCTACAACTTTTTCATCCTCCACTACCGGGGCATGACGGATTCGCCTTTTTTCGAAAAGGTCCAGTACGTCTTGTACCGTTTGGCTAGGCGCTAAGGTATGTACATCGGTCTTCATAATTTCCTCAAGTAACATAAAAACACCCCTTGGTTTCAGATTAATACATGTATCTATTCATAAAACGAAGCTGATCAAATTTCTGAACAGATTCTTGGTCAACACGGCTGCCGATTTTTGCCATCAAGCAATTGGCAGGGTGAGAACTTATTTCTGGGTCATCGGTAGCGTAATATTCCAAGCCGCCAGCCTGCATCATTTTTTCCATGATTTTACGATATTCCCAAACGTTCAAGCCGGTACCTTTCAAATCCCAATGCCAATAATATTCTGTTGTAATGACAATGAAGTCTTCTAGCGCGTCGTCCATCATTGAAACTCTTAACAAAGATTTTCCAACACCGGTTCCACGATATTTTGGTATAACTTCAATTGCGCCTAATTCAATCAAATTCTCCATTTTTCCGTCCGACCAACGTTCCAGTGGGTCAGGATAAAGATAGGTGACATAGCCGACGATCGTATTTTGATCACGCGCAATAAGAATTCGCCCTTCAGGCAAATTGGCAATTTCAATGATTGCTTTATGTTGCTGCGCAGGGAGGCGAAAAGCCACTAAATCCTCATGAAAATCAAGCGCTTTTAAATCTTTTGAAGAAACGGGCCCTTCAATAATGATTGGCCCATGTTTCGTTTTCAATTCTAATGCATTGTAGATTTTTTTATGTTCCATCATTTCACCGCCTATCGAATACAAGTAGGTTTATTATACATGAAACCGCTTTAATTTTGTAACGTTTCCTCAAACACCAATTCAATATTCTAAAAAATTAAAATTATTCGCATTCGATTAAGTGATTGTTGTAGAATGAAAGAGAATCAATTCGAAAGGATGATGGAGATGAAAGTCGAAACAATTGCAGCTGTCCAAGGAGACCACAACTTACATAATTACGAAGCAGTC
>JBFEIJ010000157.1:0-2400 GCA_041553775.1 Planococcus sp. (in: firmicutes) | reverse complement strand
CTTTTTTTCAAATACTTCATAATTGATGCCATCATACGCACAGCAATTGGCCGGTTTTTGTTCGATGCGCTGATCAAAGCACCCGACGACGTATTGGCGGATGCATCCATCTAAATTTATTAGGTATTTCATTTTATCAATTTGCTTGATCTTTTCTCGACGAATCAATTCCATTCTCGCAATCGTCTCTTCAGCAGTTAATTGACTCAACCAATACGTCAGTACGCGATAAGCCGTTTCGCGCACGACTCCGTCATCGACTAAGCGTTTCGTATCATGTTTATATTCTGCCATCATGGTAATTTCATGACGCGTCGGAAGCTCGTCCATCACTAAGCTTTCCATCAGCATTTCGTCTCCCGCTGCGTACAACAGAGTGGCGAGGGCAGCTTGCCCATCACGCCCCGCACGTCCTACTTCCTGCACATACCCTTCTATCGAAGTCGGCAATTGAAAATGAATGACGTGGCGAATATTTTCGATGTGCACCCCCATGCCGAATGCATTGGTTGAACATACCCAATCGAGCTCACCGTTTTGAAATTGCTGCTGTACAAAAATCCGATCCTGGTGCTCCATGCCGCCATGATAATAAGCAGCTGACAACCCCATCTCCAACAAAAGCTCTGTCATTTCCTGCGATTTTTTACGCGTGCCTGCATAGATGATGCCCGGCCCTTCGAATTCGTTCACGAACGATTTCAACCATTCAAGCTTGTCTTTCGGACTTTCAAAGCGTTTGATGTCGTAGGCAATATTTCTTCGGTCCATCGGATGCGTATAAATAAACGGCTCGTTTAATTTAAGATAATCTTTAATTTCATCTGTAACTTTTTTTGTGGCTGTCGCCGTTAACGCCAGAACTTGCGGGTTGTTCAGCACCGGCAAAATTTCGGAAATGCGCAAATAATCCGGTCTGAAATCAAAACCCCATTGAGAGATGCAATGAGCTTCATCTGCAACCAACAGCGAGATGTGAATGCGCTGCAATTGTTTTTTGACAAATGGCTGGACCAACATTTCAGGTGAGATGAATATGAAACGGTAGCTCGCTAAATTGTTCCAGATATTTTCTCTTTCATCCGGCTTTAAAAACGAATTAATGGCCACCACTGATTTTTCGCCCATTTTTTTCAATTGGGCAACTTGATCCTGCATCAGAGACAGCAACGGCGAGACGATCAACACGCTTCCCGTCAATTGATGTGCCGGAAGTTGGTAGCACATTGATTTTCCCATTCCCGTCGGCAATAACGCAATGACATCTTCACCTGCTAAAACTCGACTGATCACTTCTCGCTGTCCCGGGCGGAATGATGTAAAGCCATATGTATCTAAAAGCAATGCATCCAGATTCATGTTAAGTCCTCCTTTACAGCAAGCGCTAACCTGATCTGAAAATAACTCGCTTCAGGCAATTTTTCTTTAATGTCTCTAAGGCGTTTCGTGTTTCGCTCTGCACTAACCTTGGTTATATTTCGGTACATTTCCTGAGGCACGAACACCGTATAGTCGAAAGTCGGATCGTTCATCGCCAATTCTACAAAATGATCTTCAATTGTACTCGTTTTTAATTGCCGGATGGCGGCGATTTCTTCGAGCGACAACCCTTGTTTAAATAATTTTTCCGTGCGTTCTGCAGATTCTGTAAGCGACGACCGTTGCACTACTCCCGCTAAAAGCGGTGTAAGTAGAGAAAATTCCCCGTCTTCTAATACATCTAACCATGCATGCAAAGTTTCAATCACAGCTAGTTGAACATCCAACGGTTGAACCCCTTTGCCCGATGCAATCTGTTCCCACGTTAATCCGCTCAAAGCTAAGCCCGTCAGCCGCTGCATCAGCATCAACTTAGCATCTTCAGAAACAACAGCCGCATCTAAACTCGCATGTAATTCTTTTTTAAAAAGGGCGACTGTTTCAGGAGCTTTAAAATTGATGTTTGCCAGATAGCTTTTCACCCAACCTTGCAGATCTGTCGCATTCAACACTGGATCAAACCGGTATTCGTTTTGACTCGTATGAGACAAAGTTTGGACAATTAACGATAACCGATTTAGAAAAAGCATTTCATTGCCTCGGTATTTCCAGCCGTTCAGCTTGCTCGAAGGAATTTGCATGTCTTTGGCAGTTTGTGTCAGATCAATCACTTCATCGTTGGGATGCAGCAATTTTTGCGCAAATAAACGCTGGATCACTTCATCGTACGCTTTTTTTTCCAGTTTTGGCATCAACGCAAAATAAGGGTGAAGCCGGTAATAGCCGATATCTTGAATCGTCTGTCCAGACTTTTTTCCTTTGATTAAATGGAAGGGCGAAGACACGGTTCTTTCAAGGTTAACGGCTTTCATAATTGAGATAACTAGTTCTTCAAAAAGCAAGTGACGCCCTCCTGACGGT
>JBFEIJ010000156.1:0-2455 GCA_041553775.1 Planococcus sp. (in: firmicutes) | reverse complement strand
TGTATATGGTAACTTAAAACTGAGCCACCACAGCAATTGAAAAATGAGCCACTTCTGTAAGAAAATTAACCCTAGCATGATTGTTAGGGGGAAAACAGGAGTGATCACATTGAACAAGAAGCAAATGGTGATTCAGCTGCATCTTCAAGATGTCAGCCAAAGACAAATATCCACACAAGTAAAGGTCTCCAGAAACACCGTTTCCAAATACATCGAAGCTTTTGAGAAGAGCAAGGCAACCGATGTCCGTAACCTGCCGGTTACAGAGGATATCTTATCGCCTCCCTCCTATAAGAAAAGGACGGGCGTGAAACGCAAAATGACAGAGGAGATCATAGAAAGGCTTAGGGGATTCATTCAGGACAATGAATGGAAACGCAAAAACAATATGAGCAAGCAACAAATGAAAAAGATTGATATGTATGAAAAGCTGCAAGAAGAAGGCTATGACATCGGTTATACGACGGTTCGGAATTTCGTCAATACCAAGGAGATGCGAGCGAAAGAGGTCTTTGTTCGACAACGCTATTCAGCGGGCTGGGAAGTGGAATTTGATTGGGGAGAAGTGAAACTGGTGATTGATGGGAAACGTAGATCCTATTCGCTGGCGATTTTTACCTTGGCCTACAGCAATTATCGCTTTGCGTTGCTTTATGAATCCGAGACGATGATTTGTGTGCTGGATGTTCATACCAAGCTAATTGACCACTTAGGCTTCGTCCCTACGGTCTTCACCTATGACAATATGCGAACCGTGGTGAAATCGTTTGTCGGAACAGATCGGAAGATCACGGATGGCATGATCAACCTCTCCAATTATTATGGGTTCCGGATACGGCTCTGCGAGCCAAGAAAAGGAAATCAGAAGGGACACGTAGAACGGAGTGTGGAGGTTGTCCGTAGAAAAGCATTTTCATATGACATTGCGTTCGCTTCCCTGGAAGAGGCCCAGAAACGCCTAAGCCAAACGATTCAATCGCTCAATAACCGGATTCACCATGAAAAGAAAATCGCCCATATAGAATTGAAAGATCAAGAAAAAGCAGCAGCCGCTCAAGAGGCACTTCCTTTGCCATTTGATGTTTCGGAAGTCCTGGAATCCCGGGTAGATAAATACAGTACCGTGATGATCAAGCAAAACCGGTACTCCGTACCCGAGGGCCATGTAGGCGCATGGATTCGCGCCAAAGTAAGTGCAGAGGCCGTCCGTCTTTTTATTGAAGGCGAACTCGTCGCAGAACACAGGAGAAATTGGGGTGTCCATCAATGGGAAATGGATCTCTATCACTACATAAAAACCTTCACAAAGAAAAAAGGCGCTTTAGCTCAAAGTGAATGTTTGAGCCAAGCACCAATTCAAATTAAAAAACTCTTCGAAAACCATTATATCGGAAAAGAGAAAGATTTTCTAGAGCTACTCCTTTATGTACGCGAGAAAAATCGGTTAGATAATGTGATGGCTGCCGTCCGACAGATTGAGATAAAAGGTCTCGGTGAAATCACGACCGAAAAGCTGATCTTTCTGAGCGAACAAACGGATCTGGTACCTGCGGTACCTCTCCATCCAGACGAGACGGTCGAACAGGCGCTCCAAAATATCCAAGCCTTTTCAGCCATGTTTAATCAAGTCGATGAAGGAGTTCTTGAACATGGATAAAAAGCAACGAGTCATCGACATGTGCAAAGAATTACGTCTCCCGGGCATCCGAGAGTTGGTTGAGGAAGACGAAGGATTCGCAGAAGCGACCGCTGCGATGGACCTTTTGCATACGGTCTTAACGAAGGAAAAGAATGACCGATGGATCCGGTCAAAATCCACTCGGATACGCCGTGCCAACTTTCCAGAGAAGAAGCTGCTTGAGGAGATTGACACCCGCGCGCTGCCCACAGATGCGCAGCATAAACTACCTAACTTACAGACGCTTGATTTCATCAAAGCTGGCCAGAATGTCATTTTGACCGGTTCCCCCGGAACCGGCAAGAGCCACCTGGCAATCGGCTTAGGAGTAGAAGCTTGTCTGGCTGGCTACAAAGTTTATTTTGCGAGTGTCTCCTCTTTAATCAATCAATTAAAGGAAAGCCGGTCCGAACGGACCTTACGCTCTTTCGAATTGCGATTTGAGAAGTACGACCTCGTCATCATTGATGAATTGGGCTACATTTCCTTCGATAAAGAAGGAGCTGAATTACTCTTTACGCATTTGTCATTGCGCGCGGGTCGATCTTCGACCATTATCACGAGTAATCTATCGTTTGCGAAATGGGAAGAAGTGTTTCATGATCCCGTTTTGACTGCCGCATTAACGGATCGTCTAACGCATAAATCGCATGTGGTGAATATGGTCGGTCCTTCTTATCGAATGAGAGAAACGCAAAAATGGCTCGAAAAAGGACATTCAGAAGTGGCTCAAAATTAAATTGCGTTTTGGCTCAATTTTCAGTTGCGAAATACAAC
>JBFEIJ010000155.1:0-2669 GCA_041553775.1 Planococcus sp. (in: firmicutes) | reverse complement strand
TTGAAGATGGCAGCTTTGTACGACGATGAATTAACCAATACAATTCCGGACGCTGCATATTCTGCAGCTAAGAATGTGATCTCTTATTTGGCTCTCCTGAATCTATTGATCAAAAATGCGGATCTCGAGGTCGAAACGGAACGTTTATCTGCCGTGCTAGACGGCCTAGTGCTTAAAGTGTTAGCCGATCCGGATGCCATTGAGACGGCAAAAGTAAAACGCGTATTACGCTATCATTTAACGTCTATTTGTACAGAAGATTTTAATGAAGCTGAATGAACACTTTAATAGTTTAACAAAAAATCTGCAGCCATGATACAGGCTGCAGATTTTTTTATTGAGCTAGGGAGGGGAGGTAGTTCAGGATCAATACTTTTCGATTTGTATAACTTAAATATACTATATACAAAGATGTGCATACAGAATTTAGGTTACATAATATTAATATTAAAAACTAACAAATTGGGTTAACGCAACTTCAAGCATCGGCAAGATGACATAGCTGCATACTTAGCTGTTAACAGTAACACCGTAACTGCGGTTTTCCTGCGATTCTGGATTAACTTCTTTGGCCACAAAAAGTACCGCAAAGCTCAGTACATAGAGAAGCAATAGCGGCGTTATAATGAAGGCAAAAGGTAAAATGATTAGAAGTTGACCGAACCTTGCGGCAAGCGGTATCCAGCCGGTAAACGCTGGCGTGGAATTTCTTATTTTCAATAGCGAAACCAAAAAAAACCGCTAATTCAATGAAGAATTAGCGGTTTCTATCGATTAATAGCTTAATGCTTTTTCATATAACCAGCGTTTTAAATTGCCGATCGAATTGAAGGAGATGGCTTCGCCTGTAGCTTGATGTTCAGCTCTTACCACGACATTCGATTCATTTGCTATGAAGGCCCAGCCTTCTTCCATTAACGTACGTGTCATTTTAACGACCATGCTTGATCCTCTAATTGTCTCCATGCTCATTTTGCTCATCTCCTTCACCTTTATAAATCTATTATAGTGAAAATGTTTAAGAAACAGCAATTATAATGTTTGATAGTTTATTCCTTCTTTTCTCAATTTCTAAACCTTGTATGCTCAAAATGATAAAAGGAGTGCAAGTTTTAGAGGAATGGGCTTCAACAACCTTATAGGGGTTGTTTTAATAAATTCGTTAATGCCGTTTTTTCCAAAGCGATTTCGTTGGACGTTCTGACCCGCAACTTTCTGGCAACTGCATGCGGGGGGCTCCAACCGTAAATAGCTTTGTGCACTATATAGGCGGTGCCAATCATTGAGGGATAAAGCCATTTCTTATTGCCGACAAATGCTAATCCCACGGTTGCTAAAATTGTTGTTGCATTGAGTAAAGCGGTGGTTTGGTCGGCAGTCCATTCTCGGTCCAATTGAATGAGTCGTTCTTTGATCGCTGCTTCTCCTTGCTGTTTAAAAAAACCGACGTTCGCTTCAATTTGCCGTTCGATTTCTTGGTTGATGGAATCGGGCGTTTTGGTTTGGATTTGTGATTGTTCAATAGGTAAATTCAATGTGGAATCTTCCAAAATAGTATCCCTACTTTCTAAAATGGTTAATCTTATTATTTTCCACAATGTCATCTTCTTAAACCTATTAAAAATATGGTGTAAAAGCTGCGCTAGCCCTAAAGTTTTAATTAATTATCAGAATTGTTGGCTAAATTGGGTTTATTTCTCTCAAAAAGGGAATATAGTAGTAGCGATCTTATTTTTTATTGCTAATTTAAATTTGAAGGGAGAAATGAAAATGAATAACGTGACGGATGCTTTTCAAGACATGTGGTACAACATTGTCAACTTTCTACCCAACATTATCGGCGCAATCCTTTTACTGTTAGTCGCATGGGTAGTAGCTACAATCGTTCGCATGATCTTCCAAAAAGGCCTGAAGAAAGTAGGGGCCGACCGAGCGATGGTCAAAGGTCACATGGCGAAGACGGTAGAGGATGCAGACTCCAAGCTGGATGCCATCGGTAAAATTTTCTATTATTTAGTGTTCTTATTGTTCCTTCCAAGCGTTTTTGAACAATTGAACATGGAAGCTGTCGCAAGACCGATTTCCAATATGATGGACAAATTGTTAGCCTTCCTGCCGAACTTGTTGATGGCTACAATCATTTTGGTAATTGGTTACTTTATCGCAAAATTCGTCAAAAATCTTGTGGTAACAGTCCTGGCTACAATGAACATCGACCGTTGGTTCAATAAGTTGAGCAATAAAGGCGATGCGCCTAAAACAATGTCGGCCAGCGATAAAAATACGCTTGCCAATGTCTTGGGTAATGTCGTGTTCGTGCTCGTCATTATTCCGATTGTTACGATCGCGCTAGAAACATTAGAAATCGAATCGATTTCACAACCGATTACGTCAATGCTGGATCAAGTGTTTGACATGATTCCAAATATCTTTGTCGCAATCATCTTGATCATTGTAGGTGTTATGATCGGGAAATTCATTGGAGATCTACTCACTAGCTTATTGAAAGGGACGGGACTCGATAATCTTTCCCAGTCTCTGAATACAAGCAGCAACCCGAATGTACCAACATTCGATTTAGCGAAAATCATCGGTAAAACGGTGCAAGTATTAATCATCATCTTCTTTACAGTAGAAGCTCTGGATGTCTTGAAACTGGATGTTTTGAA
>JBFEIJ010000154.1:0-2710 GCA_041553775.1 Planococcus sp. (in: firmicutes) | reverse complement strand
AGAGATGATATTTTAGGAGGACAATATACATGCGTACAACATTCATGGCTAAAGGTCACGAAGTCGAGCGTAAATGGTTGGTTGTCGATGCAGAAGGGCAAACTCTTGGACGTTTAGCTTCTGAAGTCGCTTCAATCCTACGCGGTAAATACAAACCAACATTCACACCAAACGTTGACACTGGTGATCACGTAATCATCATCAACGCTGACAAGATTCACCTTACAGGCAAAAAGCTTACGGACAAAATCTACTATCGCCACACACAATTCAGCGGTGGTTTGAAACAGCGTACAGCTCTTGAAATGCGCACGAAATACCCAACGAAAATGCTTGAATTGGCTATTAAAGGGATGCTTCCTAAGAACTCTCTTGGACGCCAGATCTTCAAGAAACTTCACGTATACGCAGGACCAGAACACAACCATCAAGCACAACAACCGGAAGTTTACCAACTTCGCGGCTAATAATCAGTAAATAAGAGGAGGATACACCTTTGGCACAAGTTCAATATTTAGGTACAGGTCGCCGTAAAAACTCAACAGCCCGCGTCCGTTTAGTACCAGGAGACGGCACAATCACAATCAACAACCGCGACGTATCGGATTACGTTCCATACGAAACTCTTGAGCAAATCATCAAACAACCACTAGTAGCTACTGAAACTCTTGGAAGCTATGATGTTCTTGTAAACGTAAGAGGCGGAGGCTTCACAGGTCAAGCTGGAGCAGTACGCCACGGAATCGCACGCGCTCTACTTACTGTAGACCCTGCTTTCCGTCCAGCACTTAAATCTGCTGGATTGCTAACTCGTGACCCACGTATGAAAGAACGTAAGAAACCAGGTTTGCGTTCAGCTCGTCGTGCACCACAGTTCTCAAAACGTTAATATCACTAAAACCCCTTTCTCTTTGGAGAACAGGGGTTTTATTTTTTGCATCAGGGCCTTTTCGGGTTTTCTAATATAAGAAGACAGAATTAATTCAAAATAATTAACGCTATGTTATACTTTACGGTGAGCAAAAGTGATAAGGAGTGTATATATATGTTGACTGAAGTACAAGTTCGCGAATTACTCGGAGAAGTACAAGATCCGTTTTTACATAGATCGCTGGCAGAAACAGATGGCATTACTTCTGTAAAAATTAAAGAAGAAAAGAAACATGTTAGTGTGAAATTGGCGATCGCCAAAGTGAATACACCTGAACAGATGCAATTGCAGATGAAAGTCGTTGAAATCCTAAAAGGAGCGGGAGCCGATTCAGTCGGAATCCGTTTTGAAGAGCTGGCGCCTAAAGCAATGGCGAAATTCCGTGGAACGGCAAATGAATCCGAAGCACAGGATTTATTGTCTCCATTGAATAAAGTCGAATTCATCTCGATTGCCAGCGGGAAAGGCGGCGTCGGGAAATCGACAGTTTCCGTCAACCTGGCGATTGCACTTGCGCGTCTCGGCAAAAAAGTCGGTTTGATCGATGCGGATATTTATGGGTTCAGTGTTCCAGATATGATGGGCATCGAGAAAACACCTGTTGTGCGCGGAGATACGATCATTCCGGTCGAACGTTTCGGTGTCAAAGTCATTTCGATGGGCTTCTTCGTCGAAGAAAATATGCCGGTCGTATGGCGCGGGCCAATGCTTGGTAAAGTGCTTGATCAATTCTTCCGTGATGTGGAGTGGGGCGATCTGGACTATCTTCTATTGGACTTGCCGCCAGGAACGGGAGATGTCGCGCTTGATATCCACCAAATGCTGCCGGCTTCAAAAGAGATTGTTGTTACAACTCCTCACCCGACAGCTGCTTTCGTAGCAGCGCGCGCCGGAGCGATGGCTTTGCAGACGGACCACGAAGTATTGGGTGTCATCGAAAACATGTCCTGGTTTGAAAGCAAGGAAACAGGCAAGAGAGAGTATCTTTTTGGACAAGGCGGCGGACCGAAACTTGCAGAAGAATTGCAGGTACCGTTGCTTGGACAGATTCCTCTCGGCCAGCCTGACTGGAACGAAGCAGATTTTGCGCCTTCGGTTTACCTTGAAGATCATCCTACCGGGAAAATCTATGGTGATATCGCAGAAACCATTCTTAAGCAATTTGCGGCAAAAGGGCAATAATAATAATAATGAATCCGGAACCTTCGTAGGGGTTCCGGGTTTTTTATTTGATCAAATTTATTATAGATGCTGCAGGTGGAAATTTTTTTAAGAATATCTGTTTTTAAAATTGTGCCGAATCGGCGAACAGATGCCGTGACTTCAAGGTTTGTTCACATCTCAAAGGTTTCGTTTATGGATTTTTGCCCACCTGATTGGTACAATCTTAAAAGAAGTTCAAATAACGGAGGCATTAATGTGACAATACGAAATTGGGTAAAGTTTTTTATAAATGCAATGTTGATAGGTGGAGCGATAACCGGAATCCTCGGTTTATTCATAAGATGGAATGATGTTTTCGCTGAACCATTCGCAAATGGCGCCTGGGGAGAGTTCATCGCCGGTTTTGTATGGATGGTAGTTGTGGGCATGACGATGAGTTTGATTGCGCAGATGGGATTTTTCGCCTATTTGACCATCCACCAGTTCGGAATCAATATGTTCCGTACCTTGACCCTATGGAATTGGGTTCAGCTATTGATCATCGCGGTAGTAATTTTTGATCTGATTGTTTTCCGATTCATGCCGAATGCTGATACGGCGGCGCAAGGCTGGCTT
>JBFEIJ010000153.1:0-2732 GCA_041553775.1 Planococcus sp. (in: firmicutes) | reverse complement strand
CAATAATGCACCTGCCAACCCTGAGGAAGCGACTGCACCGACAGAAGCAATTGCCCAAGGCTTAAACACTCCATGGTCCATCAACAAAGTAAAGGATGAATTTTATATTTCAGAACGTCCTGGCACTGTCGCCCATATCGATTCAAATGGCGAAGTCACACACCAAAAAGTGGATTTTTCAGATTCGTTATCGGACGCTGCGGAAGCCGGTTTCTTGGGGTTTGTGCTAGCCAAAGATTTTGCAGATAGCCAGCAAGCATATGGATATTATGTATACGAACGGGATGGCCGGTCGCTCAATAAAATTATTCGTATGCAACTTGATGGCGACGTTTGGCAAGAAACGGATGTATTGATCGAAGGCATCCCAACCGGAAAATACCATCACGGCGGCAGGCTTGAACTTGCTGAAGATGGCAGCCTTTACGCCACAGTCGGTGATGCCTCTGAACCTGAGCTTGCGCAGGACATGGGCAGTGTCAATGGCAAAATCCTAAAATTGAATAGCAACGATGAATTTATCATTTACACGGGCGGTCATCGCAATCCGCAGGGAATTGCTTGGGACGGTGCTACTATGTACGCTTCCGAGCATGGCCAATCTGCTAACGATGAAATCAATATCATCGAAGAAGGCAATAATTACGGTTGGCCGACTATTGAAGGTGAAGAAACTGAAAATGGTTTAACTCCCCCTTATTTCACTACAGGCTCCAAAGATACCTGGGCACCAAGCGGGATAGCTATTCAGGATGGTTTGTTGTACGTGGCAGCACTTCGCGGAACCGCTATTAAAGTTATCGATCTTGAAAATGGATCTATTAAGAATTCCATTGAAGGATTCGGTCGCGTCCGGGATGTTTATTCCGACGGTGAGAACATTTATTTTATCACCAATAACACTGATGGCCGGGGAACACCTTCAGAAGGCGATGATAAACTGTACATGATTTTAAATGAATAAAAAAGCGCCTAGTTGGCGCTTTTTTTCATAGGAATTTCACCATCAACTCTTCGTCAATATAACGTCCCTCTGTTTTCATTGCATGTACTTCGACCCCGTATTTCTTAAATCCAAAATTTTCATATAGCGCTAAGGCCGGAGCATTCCCAGTCGATACTGCTAAATGCAATTGTTCCACTTCTTTCATTTCGATTGCGGCATTGATCAATTTCTGCATCAAATTGTTCGCAACGCCCTTCCCTCTCGCATCCGGCGTCACATAGACCGCATAGACTGAAGCTCTATGCTGATATTTCGCTCCTGTTTCTCTTGCAAGCGTCACATTACCCACCAATTTATCATCTATAAACGCTCCAAATGTCATTGCATGCTCGCCAGATAATCGGTCGGCTGTTTTTGAAAGCGGTGCACTTAGTGCATCTTCAATAGAAGCTCCAAACGCATCCCCGTCATTGACTAAAGCTTCTATTCGCAGCTCTCTGTAAACAGATGCATCCGCAGCAGATAATCGTCGAATATCCATTGTTTTTGCTCCTTCACGATGATTTTATTTTCCCCATTTTATTATGTAAGATATATAAGGCCTAAAAGCAGGGAGCTAAGAATAAGTCCTCCCAAAATAAATAAAAACGATTGGGTTAAGAAGTCCCAGATAGCACTTGGTTTGCGATCCAACTTTTTCATATCCATTTGTGCTACACCAAAAGAAAGCCCATTTGGCTGGTGTTCATGCGTTATTTTTCCAGTTCTCCTTGTGCGACGGGGTTCCATCATATTCCTCCTTTAAATTTTAAAATCAAAAAAATAGATTAGTTATATTATACTAAATCGCATGCAATTGTGCAGGAATTTTTTTATAATTTCGAAAAGGACAACCACTTACTGCTTATGGATTCAATGCGGGGGTATAACAATAGAAAAGCTATTCATAGAGGAGGACATCAGCCCATGAAGGTGCTAGTAATAGGAGCAAATGGACAAATCGGCAGACATCTGGTCAAGTTATTGGCAGACAGCAGCGCATACACCCCAAAAGCGATGATTCGCAGACAAGAACAAATCAGTTTTTTCAATAGTTTAGACGTTGAGACGGTGTTGACTTCTCTTGAAGACAGCGTGGACCTTATTGCCGAAGCAATGGTTGATTGTGATGCCATCGTGTTTGCAGCCGGCAGCGGAGGCGACACCGATGGCGATCAAACCTTACTGGTAGATCTTGATGGGGCTGCGAAAACGATTGAAGCTGCAGAACAAACCGGGACCGATCGCTTTTTGATGGTCAGTGCCATCCATGCGGATAAACGGGAAGCTTGGAGAGATGAAATCGCCCCCTATTATATTGCCAAACATCATGCAGATAATATACTTCGCGCAAGCGGCTTGAATTACACGATTGTCCGACCAGGGCTTTTGACGAATGATCCCGGCACCGGTCGTGTTCTTGCAAGTGAAAGTTTAGATTCTGGACCGATTCCGCGTGAAGATGTTGCCGCTGTTTTGTTCCACTCACTTGATAATGTTCATGTATTCAATAAAACCTTCGAAATTGTTTCTGGCAATACAGAAATTCAAGATGCATTAAGCCAACTGTAACCAAAAAGACGGCCCTTTCTCTTATAAGAAAGGACCGTCTCAGACTGTAGACAAAGTCTGATTAAAATGAATATCAGTGTATAGCCTCCAAGCGGTCTGGCCACTTCGCTTTCCGTGGGCTCAGCTTCAGCCTCCTCGCGACTTACGTCCCTGCGGGGTCTTCAGCTTTCGCTGT
>JBFEIJ010000152.1:0-2763 GCA_041553775.1 Planococcus sp. (in: firmicutes) | reverse complement strand
GGTAGCCGCTTCATAAGCGATGTTTACCGGGTGCTTTAACGGCAAGTTCCAAACTGGAAAAGTCTCAAACTTGGCATAGCCGACTTCATTCCCCAGTTTGTTCTCATGGTACATTTGGTTAAGGCAGGTGGCAAGCTTTCCGCTGCCCGGGCCAGGGCCCGTTACTACCACGATCGGCTTTGTCGTTTTAATATAAGGATTTGTCGCAAATCCTTCTTCCCCAAGGACCGCGTCCACGTTTGTCGGATAGCCTTCGATTTCGCGGTGAATACAGACGCTGATTCCGCTTCTCTCCAGCTTTGTCATAAATACTTTGACTGTTGGCTGCCCTTGATAACGAGTGATCAGGACACTGTTGACAGAAATGCCATATGCCCGATATTCGTCAATTAAGCGCAAGACATCCTGGTCATAAGTGATGCCGTAATCTTCACGGACTTTGTTTCGTTCGATGTCTCCAGCGTAGACACAGATGATGATTTCCGCCTTTTCTTTCAGTGTATGCAATAGTTTGATTTTGGCATCTTCATCAAACCCAGGCAAGACACGCTTGGCATGTTTGTCACCTATCAATTTTCCGCCAAATTCCAAGTAAAGTTTATCGTACTGCTCCACCCGTTCCAGGATGTAGGCTGATTGTTCCTGCAAATATTTCTCCGAATCAAATCCAATTTTTTTCATTAATTTCCGTCCCGCCTTCTATGCTTCAAGCTTTCTCTTAACCCAGTATATAAAAACTCCTTAAAAGAAAATCTCAAATAAAAATCCATACTTTATCATTATAAATTTTTGAAAAAAAAAGTAAATCGGTCCAATTGCTTCATTGATTGGGTTATCCTCATAAACCCAATTGTCTTACCAAGGATATATTCGATTAACATAACAGAATTTAAACCTCAAGTTTAGCATATCCAGATGATAAAAACTTGTTTCACTTGGATAGTTTCAATAACTGAATCGATTTGATTTATCGGTATAAAGAAAACAGTATAATTCAGTTTAATAACTGGATTGCCTTTAGCAGTTGGACAAATCATGTCTAAATTAGACTTTATTTACTTATGGTACGGTTCGCCCTTCATAATCCTAAACGCTCTATAAACCTGCTCCACCAATATCAACTTCATCAATTGATGCGGAAACGTCATCTTGGAGAACGACAGTTTCTCATCCGCCCGCTTCAAAACCTCGTCATGCAGACCCAAAGATCCGCCGATGACGAAGACGATTTTGCTGCGGCCGTAAGTCATCAGGGATTCCAGGTCTTTCGCCAGCCCTTCCGACGTTTTCATCTTGCCGTCGATCGCCAATGCGATGACATAGGCATCGGCCGGGATTTTTGCGAGGATCCGGTCGCCTTCCTTCTTTTTGACGATTTCCATGTCCGCGTCGCTCAATTGCTCCGGCGCTTTTTCGTCGGCCACTTCGATTTCGCTTATTTTGCTGTAGCTCCCCAGCCGCTTCGTATATTCTTCAATTCCTGATTTCAGGTATTTCTCTTTTAATTTCCCTACAGTGATAATTGAGATATTCACAAGATATCCCCCTTTACAGTAAATTTACAAACAAGTTATCCACTATTGTTATACACATATCCACAGGCATTTCTATATGTTGTGGCGAATTAAGAACTGGCCACAAGATACAAAGCTTGCTCTTCGCAGTACTCGCACTTTGTGGATAACTTTTCGTCTTCTGATAATTCTGTTAGGATAGGATAACTTTCTGTCTTAGCGACAAATACATCCAAGCCATGTTCCACGTGGGTTTTGCAGCATTTAATCTCCATAAATTCCATTCCTTTCGATTTCCGAATATTCCACACAGTTATGCACAATTCATTCACTTTTATCCACAAGTCATTGTAACAGAAGAAAGCGTTTACGTATAATCATGTTTTCTTCCTTCTGTGGATAGTTGCTGTTTCTCATTTCGCATGAAAGTTATCCACATGTCATTTTTCTGCTTTTCCGAACGATACAACTGTATTCTATGATTTTTCTTAACAAATTTTACAATAATGTTACAAAATAAAAAGAGGGCACGTTAAAACGAAAGTAAAAAACCGCAAAGCTCGACAGCTCTGCGGTTCCAGTTATACAATCGGAGGCTCTGCCCCCATAGCAGCCCATTCTTCTTTTGCCGGTCCATACATTCCCGGCACTTTCAATCCAGCCTGGCGCATCAATACGGTCATTTGTGCCCGGTGATGCACTTGATGGAGCAGCAGCACTTTCAAAAGAGTGGCCACAGTCCACGTTTCTCCGTACAGGTCGTGTTCTTCATCCAGCGTTTCATCTGTCCAGTTTTCTTTCATTGCCGTGATCATCGACTGGTTCGTGAATCGATAAGCTTCAGCAATTTCTTCTGCCGTATCGGGTACCGGCTTGCTGAAATCCGCTCCTGAAAATTGAAGGCCCGTAAGCGAGACCATTTCTTCCAATGTTGTTGCCAAATGCCATCCGAGACGTCCCAGAGTGCGGTAGCCGGCTGTAAATTCCTGATGCAGCGATTCATCCGTCAGCGACTCGAGCACCTGCTGCGTTCCTTTGGCTTCATCTTTCCAGACTTCATAAAAATCATCCATCGATCTGAACATTTCCATCCTCCGTTCTTCTATTTCTGCTCTCTATTCATTTCGCTTCAGACTCCGATATTCCTGCATTCAAAAAGCCGGAGATTTTTCTCCGGCTCCTTCTTTTAGAAAAGAAAGTATTCACTTCTATAACTTGATAATGCTTTAAAGAGCGATATACCTTGTCC
>JBFEIJ010000151.1:0-3262 GCA_041553775.1 Planococcus sp. (in: firmicutes) | reverse complement strand
TATGGGGCCGTGCCAACGAATGCGGTATTTTAGAAGATCCGTGGGCGACGCCGCCTGCCGATGCATATGATATTACAGCGGCACTTGAAGACACGCCGGATGTACCGGATATCGTGGAAATCGAATTTGTTAAAGGAGTTCCCACTCAATTGAATGGCGTCTCTTATAAATTCACTGATCTTATCTTGGAATTGAACAAAATCGCCGGCAAACACGGCGTCGGCAGAATCGACCACGTGGAAAATAGACTGGTCGGGATCAAATCTCGTGAAATTTACGAAGCGCCAGCGGCAATGACATTGATCGCAGCGCACAAAGAGTTAGAAGACATTACCTTGGTGAAAGAAATGGCTCATTTCAAACCGGTAATTGAGAAGAAAATGACGGAATTGATTTACGAAGGACTTTGGTTCTCGCCGCTACGTGTCGCTCTGCAAGCGTTCTTGAAAGAAACGCAGGAATTCGTCAACGGCACAGTACGTGTGAAATTATTCAAAGGCCATGCCATTACTGAAGGACGTAAATCACCGAATTCCCTATACAGCGAGCAATTGGCGACTTACTCAACAGACGATACATTCAACCATGCATCAGCTGTCGGCTTTATCGAATTATGGGGCCTTCCAACGGTCGTAAACGCGATGGTCAATAAAAAAGAAGTGGCCGTTACGGATCAGGTGAAAGAGAAGGTGCAAGTATGACCAAACTGTGGGGCGGCCGTTTTCAAAAATCCGCCGAACAGTGGGTTGACGAGTTCGGCGCATCGATTTCTTTTGACCAGAAACTGGTAATGGAAGATTTGGAAGGAAGCACGGCGCACGTGAAGATGTTAGCGGCGTGCAACATCCTTTCTCAAGGGGAAGGCGAGCAAATTTTAGCGGGGCTGGAAGTGCTGAAAACAAAAGCACAAGCAGGCGAGCTGGAATTCAGCACGGCGAATGAAGACATCCATTTGAATTTGGAAAAGTTCTTGATCGATGAAATTGGTCCGGTCGGAGGCAAATTGCATACCGCAAGAAGCCGGAACGATCAAGTTGCGACAGATATGCATTTATATTTGAAAAACCGGGTAAAGGAAATTATCGAGGCAGTGGAAGCTTTCCAAAGCGCCATCGTCGAACAAGCGGAAGCGCATGTCGAAACAGTCGTTCCGGGGTATACGCATTTGCAGCGTGCGCAGCCGATTTCGTTCGGGCACCATTTGCTGACGTATTTCTGGATGCTGCAACGCGACAAAGAGCGTTTGACGGAATCGATGAAACGCATCGATTTGTCGCCGTTAGGAGCAGGGGCGATGTCTGGCACGACGTTTCCAATCGACCGTGAAATGTCCGCGAGCTATCTCGGATTCTCAGGCGTTTACCAAAACAGCCTGGACGCAGTCAGCGACCGTGATTTCATCTTGGAATTTCTCAGCAACGCATCGATGCTGATGATGCACATGTCGCGATTTGCCGAAGAAATCATCCTTTGGTCAAGCGAAGAGTTTCGGTTTATCGAACTTGACGACACGTTTTCAACCGGCTCAAGCATCATGCCGCAAAAGAAAAATCCGGATATGGCCGAATTGATCCGTGGCAAAACAGGGCGCGTGTACGGCAATTTGTTTAGTTTGCTGACAACGTTGAAAGGCTTGCCGCTTGCTTATAACAAAGACCTACAAGAAGACAAAGAAGGCATGTTCGACACCGTGCATACGTTGATGGGGTCATTGCCGATTTTCGAAGGCATGGTTCGTACAATGACGGTCCGCACAGATTCCATGGAAAAAGCCGTCCATTCGGACTTCTCGAATGCGACCGAGCTAGCGGATTACCTTGCCACCAAAGGTTTGCCGTTCCGTGAAGCGCATGAAGTAACGGGTAAATTGGTGTTTACGTGCATTCAACGCGGCTATTACTTAAAAGATTTGCCGCTTGCAGATCTTCAAGAAGCTAGCTCGTTGATCGAGGAGGATATTTACGAAGTGCTCTTGCCGAAAACGGCAGTCGCCCGCAGAAATTCCCTCGGCGGCACAGGGTTTGAACAAGTACATCACCAATTGGGACTTGCCAAGCAACTCATCGGGTAACAAGTCCAATTCTATAAAGCCGAAGCGCTTGGTACCCGCTGTCGGCGCCCTTTGTCCACAATTCCTATCCCCCTTAGGAATTGTGGCTTTTTTGTGTGGAGATGTTTTATTGTTTATATATGGAGATTTTCATACGGCTAGGGTGGAAAGTCTTTTATTGGCTATTATCTAAATGATTATTATTCATTATTCGAACTTGAAATCGTTCGTAATTGTATGTGAAACGTGGCGAACGTTCGTAAAATTATTTCATAGGTTTGCGAACAAACTTATAAGCTATATTAATTTGTTTTTGAGGTGTTCGTAAAAGTGTACTTTTACGAACGGTTTCATTTCCAAATTTAACTAGTCATCAAATGAGTTCCTGTGTATATTTATGAAAAGTGTCTAAAAAAAAGAGGTGCAATATATGGAAGAGATAGACGAGATTCTTGCTCTGCTCAAACCATTAGTCGAAGACTTGGTTAACGGCAAGTTAGATTTAATTGTAGAAACGGGAAGAAACGGACCGTATACCGTGGAAGAACTAAAGGAGCAGCTGGATGATTATGGCGGAATATTGACAGCATCGCCTAAAACAGACTACAAAAACCTTGATCTATATGAGATTGACGATGAGCCCGAATGGATGCTGGAATATGAACTATGGGTCGATGGGGAAAAGTCGGATTTGACCTTAACCTGCACGGTTCGGTTAACGGAGCAGGAAAAATCAATTGCCATTGACAGCATTCATGTTCTTTAAAGAAAGTGCGTAAACAAGCTGAAAAAGTAGATTTTAATTCTGAATGAAAAGAGGAAGTTCAATGAATGAAGCGTTGGTTGAAAGATTTGCCAAATCTCTTTACGAATCAATCGTGAAAGAAAACCTCGAACTTTACAAAGATATGTATCAAAACATAAAAATAGATTCACATACTGATGAGAAGGGGAAAGGAACAATCAATTTCTACAATGATTTAACGGATGAACAAAGAGTGATGTTATTTGAGATAATTGAACAAACAATGATCGATACTGTTTCTACTGTTTTAGGGATCATTGATGGACATGTAACGCAAGCAAACGATTCGATCGAACCTAAATTACTCCTTAATTCAATGGACACTGAAGGAGAACTTCAAGATTCATTTCTAGTATATGTAGAAGAACTTGATGACCAATGAGATAGTCGACTTTATGTTAGTCTAC
>JBFEIJ010000150.1:0-3278 GCA_041553775.1 Planococcus sp. (in: firmicutes) | reverse complement strand
TTTCACCTTTTTCTGCGTCAAAGCATCAAAGCGTTCACCACCGTCTTTCGAAAGATAAATTCCCGAAGTTGTTGCTGCCGCAACTATATTAGAGTCTGATGGATGTAAAGCAAGACCAGTTACTTCACCTTCTAATCCAGACGCTTTTACGGCTTCCCAGTTAGCTCCTTCATCCATACTTTTATAAAACCCTGCATCCAACACCGAATTTTTTTCCGGGTTCATTAAGAAGATGTCATGGCTCTCATAGCCAACAGCCATCATATGATAATCGGTTTCCCCTTGAAACGCGATATGTTCTAATGACCTGCCGCCATCGAGGCTTTGCTGGATTCCAAGAGGATTTGGCAAATCTGAATCCGCACTCGGATGTCCCGAAGTGAGAAATCCTTCATCTATTGCATTAAATCCCATGTAATCGTGAAAGTCTGTTGTTTTAAACCATTCCCCATCTCGGTATATTTTCAGCCCAATATGTGAGGCTACGTATAATCCATCATCGTTTCCAGCATACCCCATACCGTGCACGTGGCTTATTTCACCTTCGAACGGCGATTCGAAAGATTTATCTTCCCCATTACTGCATCCCGCTATAAGGAGCCCCGCCATTATCGTTGTCAATCCGAATTTCATTGTGTTCATTTTAATAAACCTCCGTATTTCAAATCTTCTTTTCAGGTCTTTCCAAACAATCTTATACGATCGTACCTAAAATAAATCGATTTTTTGTGCAGATAGTTAAAACATTTTATTTTCTAATTTTAAATGGCATATTTCATTAGACAAAATACTTTATACAGACTCGTTTTGTGCAGTTTGTGTGGAGTTTATAGAAGAGGCAGGGGGGTAGAAAATTATAAAGAGTTAAAAACACTTTAAGCTTACTTATGGTTGAATGCCATACGCATAACTAAACAGTCATTTCTCCGTCGTATTACTGTATTTCAAGTTAAGGAGGGATTGGGAAAGGAGAAAACCGTGGATGAACAAATACTTTCAAAACAACCGATGACAAACCGGGATCGTTTGAAAATAATCATTATTTTGGCATTGCCCGCGGTAATTGAAAATTTCTTTCAAACATTATTGGGCTTTGTCGATACTTATTTTGTTTCTCAGATCAGTTTAGCAGCCGTATCAGCAGTCGGGGTTACAAATGCGGTCCTTGCAATTTATTTTGCCTTGTTTATGGCGATTGGGGTTGCCGCCAATGTTCGCATAGCTAACTTCTTAGGCGCAGATCTTCCAGAAAAAGCACGACACATTTCTCAACAATCCATTATACTAGCTCTAATTTTCGGTCTTCTCACCGGCTTGGTTACTTTGTTTTTTGCTGAGCCACTTTTACAGATTATGGGCATTGAAGATGAAGTTCTGGAACTAGGGTCACTCTATTTTCGAATAGTTGGTATTCCCTCAGTTATCATGTCATTGATGTTTGTCATGAGCGCGATCTTGCGAGGAGCGGGTGACACGAAAACACCGATGAAAATCAGTTTGGTCATAAATGCTGTTAATGCCGTATTAGATTACGTTTTGATTTTCGGCTTTTTGTTCATACCCGAATACGGAATTGTTGGAGCTGCGATTGCAACAGTGATATCTCGTTTAATAGGCAGCATCGCACTTTTCTACGCGATCAACAAAGAAAAAGTGCTTGCTTTCCGAAGAGATTATTGGCAGTTCGATAAAGATCATTTGCTTGAACTGTCCACTTTGGGTGCGCCTGCTGCAGGAGAACGGCTTGTGATGCGAGCCGGGCAAATCGTCTATTTCGGTTTTGTTGTTGCACTTGGCACCAATGCATTTGCAGCCCACCAAATTGCCGGGAATGTAGAAGTCTTTTCCTATATGATCGGCTATGGCTTTGCCACCGCAGCAACCATTTTAGTCGGCCAACAAGTGGGGGCTGGTAATTTAGATGAAGCCAAAAAGTTCGCCAAACTTTCGACTCAATTTACAGTGGTCTGTATGACGTTCCTAGGCGCCATCCTGTTCTTCTTTGGGGATTGGGCAGCAGCTTTTTTCACAGATGATCCCGAAGTAATCAGCGATATCGGAACCGCCTTGAAAATATCCGGCGTTTTCCAACCATTCCTCGCTGTTTTAATGGTGTTAACCGGAGCCTTTCAAGGTGCTAACAATACCAAATTTCCAATGTACTTAACTGCCTTCGGTATGTGGACCATCCGTACTTTGCTCGTTTATCTTTTAGGCATACAACTCGGTTGGGGCTTAACTGGCGTTTGGATGGCTATCGGTATCGACATTGCATTTCGAGCTGTAGTACTTGTCGTACAATTTCAACGCGGCAAATGGATGGCACTTGAAAAAGCACCCGATCCTGAATCTCAATGCCACCCTCAATCCAATAAAGAAAACCTATCAACAAATTCCAATAATTATTAAACTTTTAGGAGGCGTTTCAATTGAAACAAGGACATCATGAACATCATGGGATGGATGAAAGCAAACCCCATGTACAAGTAAATACTTTTTATTCACAAGGGAAAGTAACAGTTGAAGTTCGTGATAGCCAAAACAATAACGTTAACTTAGAGGAAACTCACGAAAAGAACATGCATCTCATCATTGTAAGTGCTGATCTGGAAAACTTTTTACACGTTCACCCTGTTGAAAATGATGCAGGAGATTTTGAAGCAGAACTTGCTCTCTCTGAAGGACTCTATTTCGCTTATGTGGATATCAACCCGGTTGCTATGAATCATACAATTCAACCGGCAACGCTAGATGTTGGAGAAAAAAACCAGTTACCTGAAGTGGATTGGCTAAGCATCAAAAAGGACGACACGCATGATAAAGAGGAACAAGGGAAAAAGATAAGTTTTACCCATTCCGAAATCCGAGCCCAACAACCGGTTTCACTGCATTTTGATACCCACGGGGAAAAGCTCCTCCCATATCTAGGTGCATTAGGACATGTAGTCGTTTTGGATTCAAAAGGCGAAAAGTTTCTGCATGTACACCCCATTTCAGAAGATTCGTTGGAATTTGAAGCAGTTTTCCCTTCACCCGGGATTTATAAATTATGGATTGAAGTTCGATTTGAAGATACAGGAGTCGTCGCTTTTCCTTTTATCATCGAAGCTGTGTAAAAGTACGAAATCAAAAATGATAGCTCACGTAATCTGAAAACCAATCAATGATTAAAAACACCTTCGATTTCAGTACTGAAGTTAAAGTACGAAATCGAAGGTGTTTTATTTTGGTAATTTTTATTCTAAAAAGTTTATACTATTTTTTAAATCAATTTGTTT
>JBFEIJ010000149.1:0-3289 GCA_041553775.1 Planococcus sp. (in: firmicutes) | reverse complement strand
TTCCAGAAGGAAGCTTGCACCGGTATCGCGCACACGTTTCATGAACGCGTCGACGCCGGCCTCGTCAGAGACGTGAATGCCTGCGGTCAATTCGCCGTATACGGGATGCTCAACAGATACGTCTTTCACTGTAGCACCTGCGCGTACGAGAATTCTCAGTTCGGTTTCCGTGTCGCTCGGTTTATGGCGGCAAGCAATTTGCCGACTAACATCGCGGGATAGGTTGCCTTCTAAGAAAAGGTAACCGGAACTCGTCGCAATGATCGGTTCGCTGCGGGCTTTCAAAAGCGTTATATCGCTGACAATGACTTGGCGTGAAACATTGGCAAACGCAGCAAGTTCGCTGCCGGTCAAAGGCGCTTCGGCGGTTTTCAGTTTTTCCAATAACATCTGGCGGCGCTGTTCACCGTAAAGTTTTTTCATTTTATGCAACCTCAGCTTTCAGGATGGGATAAATTCATTTTAACACGGACAATTTCTTAGCGGGTTTATTTCGTAAAAGGCGAACAAATATGCTATAATCAATAGGTTAAAATGGAGGAGCGAACATCAATGTACGATTACATAAAAGGGGTAGTTACACGGGTGACTCCCGAGTATTTAGTAGTGGAACAACAAGGCATCGGCTGGCAGATTTTTGCCCCGAATCCATACTCATTTGGCACGGAGCAATTGCAGATTTTTCTGCATCATCATGTGCGGGAAGATGCGCATCTTTTGTTCGGGTTTCCAACTTTTGAGCAGCGCGAATTGTTCCGCAAGCTCATTTCGGTGTCCGGCATCGGGCCAAAAGGGGCGCTTGCGATTTTAGCAAGCGGCGAACCGCAGCACGTGATTGAAGCGATCGAACGGGAAGATGAATCGTATTTGGTGAAATTCCCAGGCGTCGGCAAGAAAACAGCGCGTCAAATGATTCTCGACTTAAAAGGCAAACTGGCGGAGTTTTTCGATGCACCGTTTTTGACGAACGAAGGACCGAGCTTGCTCGAAGAAGGCGATGTCGAACTGGAAGAAGCGATGCTTGCACTTGGCGCATTAGGCTATTCAGAGCGCGAAATCACGAAAGTGAAGCCGAAGCTGAAAGATATGGACCTGACTACCGAAGGCTATATGAAGAAAGCGTTGCAATTATTATTGAAACAATCTTGATGAAAAGGAGGCGGACGGCATGGAAGAACGTGTAATCGGCAGTGAAATATCGGAATTTGATGAACGCTTTGAACAGTCGCTGCGACCGAAGTTTCTGTCGCAATACATCGGCCAGCACAAAGTAAAGCACAACCTTGAGATTTTCATCGAAGCGGCAAAAATGCGAGAAGAAAGTCTGGACCACGTCTTGTTGTACGGGCCTCCTGGACTCGGGAAAACGACGCTGGCGGCAGTTATCGCGAACGAAATGGAAGTCGGCGTGAAAATGACCAGTGGACCAGCAATCGAACGTCCTGGTGATTTGGCGGCAATTGTGTCTTCGTTGGAGCCGGGCGATGTGTTATTCATCGATGAAATTCATCGCTTAAATCGCTCGATCGAAGAAGTGCTGTATCCGGCAATGGAAGATTTCTGTCTCGACATCGTCGTCGGCAAAGGACCTACTGCGCGTTCTGTGCGATTGGACTTGCCACCGTTCACATTGATTGGTGCAACAACACGCGCAGGCGCTTTGTCAGCGCCGCTGCGGGACCGTTTCGGCGTGCATGCGCGATTGGATTATTACGACACGGAATCGCTGACAGATATCGTTACGCGCAGTTCAAAGCTATTCGAAGCGGATATTGCTCCGAATGCTGCAGTTGAAATTGCTAGACGCTCGCGTGGGACGCCGCGAATTGCCAACCGCTTGCTGAAGCGTGTGCGCGATTACGCACAAGTGCGCGGCAACGGCACGATTACAGAAGACATGGCGAGCCAAGCGCTCGAGATGCTGCAAGTCGATCCGCTTGGACTGGATCACATCGATCATAAATTGCTGGTCGGCATGATCAGCCGTTTCCGAGGCGGACCGGTTGGACTGGATACGATTGCGGCAAGCATCGGGGAAGAGTCGACGACGATTGAAGATGTTTACGAACCGTATTTATTGCAGATCGGTTTTATTCAACGCACGCCGAGAGGGCGCGTTGTTACAGCAATGGCTTATGAGCATTTTCAAATGGAAATGCCAGAATCTAAATAAAGGAAGTTATAAGCATGAACGTAAATGATTTTGATTTTGAATTACCTGAAGAATTGATTGCCCAGACGCCATTGCTTGACCGTACGTCGAGCCGGCTACTGGTGATGGATAAACAAACAGGCGACGTGACGCACCGTCATTTCCGCAATATTGTCGAACATTTGCATGAGGGCGATACCTTGGTATTGAACGATACGCGAGTGCTGCCTGCGCGCATGATGGGCGTAAAGGAAGATACCGGTGCGAACATTGAATTGCTGTTGTTGAAAGAAATTGGCGAAGACGTGTGGGAAACACTCGTGAAACCTGCTAAAAAAGTGAAAATCGGCACAGTGATTTCATTTGGCGAAGGCTTATTGAAAGCGGAATGCGTCGGATTATTGGACCACGGCGGCCGTCATTTCAAAATGATCTACAACGGCATTTTCTATGAAATTTTAGAGCAATTGGGCGAAATGCCTTTGCCTCCTTATATTCGTGAAAAGCTTGAAGATCAAGGCCGTTACCAAACCGTTTTTGCAAAAGAGCGGGGAAGTGCAGCAGCGCCGACTGCCGGCCTTCATTTCACCGATGCGTTATTGGATGAGATTCTTGCAAAAGGGGTCAACATCGCTTTTATCACGCTGCACGTCGGACTGGGTACATTCCGTCCGGTGTCGGTGGATTCGATTGAAGACCACGAAATGCACGCGGAATTTTACCGCATCACACAGGAAACGGCAGATTTGATCAACGATACGAAGAAAAACGGAGGGCGCGTGATTTCCGTCGGCACAACCTCGACGCGGACCCTTGAATCCGTAGCCAATAAATTCAATGGCGAGTTGCAGGAAGACAGCGGCTGGACCGATATTTTCATTTTCCCAGGCTATGAATTCAAAGCAGTCGACGGCTTGATCACCAATTTCCATTTGCCGAAATCGACTTTGGTCATGCTGGTCAGCGCATTGTCCAACCGCGACGCCATTTTGAACGCTTATCAAGAAGCGGTCCAAGAACGCTACCGTTTCTTCAGTTTCGGAGATGCGATGTTTATTGAACCAGCGAAAAAGGAGACACAACAATGACACAAGCAGTATGGTACGAACACATCAAAACATGTAAACAAACAGGAGC
>JBFEIJ010000148.1:0-3332 GCA_041553775.1 Planococcus sp. (in: firmicutes) | reverse complement strand
TTTTAAGCACAAGCCAAATTTGAGCCGCGATGAAAATCGACGAGTACGTACCGGCGATCAAACCGATTAGCAAAGCAATCGAGAAGTTCGTAATCGACGGAGCACCGAAAATCAATAGCGCTACAACGACCAACACAACTGTCAGTACTGTGTTCACTGAACGTCCAAGCGTTTGACGAAGTGATTTGTTCACGATTTCGGCCAATTGCTCATCTGTTTCGATTTTCTTCATGCGTTTCATGTTCTCGCGGATACGGTCAAATGTCACGATCGTATCGTTGATCGAGTAACCGACAATGGTCAGCACGGCAGCGATAAACGTGATATCCACTTCTAAACGGAGCAAGCTGAATACCGCGATGATGAAGAATGCATCATGGACCAATGCTACGATCGAAGCGACACCCATGCGCCATTCAAAGCGCAACGACGCGTAGATGATGATACCGACTGAAGCAATAGCAAGCGCATAAAGTGCGTTTTTCGCCAATTCTTTACCGACTGTCGGAGATACCGTTGAAACGTTCGGCTCCACGCCGTATTCCTCTGTCACAGCCGCTTTTAATGCATTGATTTCTTCTTGACTGAATTCTTCTGTGTAGCGTGTGACAGCAAGATTATCGCCGTCGCCAGACAACACAACGTCTTCAGTGGCAAAGCCGTTTTCAGTTAAGAAACTTTCCACTTGGTCTTTTGAAAGAGCCGAGTCAGAAGTGATTTCAACACGCGTTCCTTGCGTAAAGTCGATTCCTAAGTTCAAGCGGAAAATGCCTAGCACAATCATACCGATCGTAATCAGTGCAAATGACGCAATAAAGAATTTCTTGCGGCTTGCAGCGAAATCAAAGCGATCGAATGACGTCGTCAAGTCGAAGATTTCCTTGTTTTCAGATGCATCGTGAATTTTCGATTTGTTCAATCCGAACCAGCTGAATTTATTGTCGAGCACACCACTGCCGACCAATAAGCCAAGCAATAGGCGTGAGCCCCAAACGGCCGTTAAGAAGCTGACAAGAATCGAAATGATCAGCAATGTTGCAAATCCTTTTACAGAACTTGTTCCGAAAATGAACAAGACAACTGCCGCGATCATTGTCGTAACGTTGGCATCCAAAATAGCTGAGAACGAAGATGCCGCTCCCGCTTTGAACGCTTCACGCACTGAGCGTCCGGCACGCATTTCCTCACGGATGCGCTCGTATGTGATGATGTTGGCATCAACTGCCATACCGACACCTAGAACGATTGCCGCAATACCTGGCAACGTCAATACGCCGCCGATCAATTCAAATACCAATAAGATCAAATAAATATAAACGGATAGCGTAACAACAGCGATTACGCCTGGAATACGGTAATACAGAATCATGAACAGCAAAACAAGTGCGATACCGATGCCAGCTGCGAATACTGTCTGCTCTAATGCTTGTGCGCCGAATTGCGCGCCGACAGAAGTAGAATAGATTTCTTCTAAGCTAACAGGCAACGCGCCAGCATTTAAAATACCCGCCAAGTTCTGTGTTTCTTCTACAGTAAATGAACCAGAAATTTCAACTGAAGGTGAGTTGATGCGCTGAGAAACGCGTGGAGCCGATACAAACTTCGGATCCGGTTTACCAAGTTCCGCAGCATAGGAATCTTCACCTTCTTCAAAATCCAACCAGATAACTAGAACGTTTTCAGGTGGCGGCAATTGCGAAATTTCGTTTGTGATTTCCGCAAATTTTCCTGCGTCGTTCAGCTCAAGCGTCACGACCGGTGCGCCATTTTGATCGAAAGTCGCCTTCGCGCCCCCTTGTTTCAAATCGTTCCCTGCCAACATGATTTCATCGTTAGCGTTGCGGAACGTCAAATTGGCTTCCGTAGACAATAACTCACGTGCAGTAGCTTGGTCTTCAACCCCAGCCAATTGAACGCGGATGCGGTTGCCACTTTCAATTTGAAGAACCGGTTCACTGACGCCGAGTACGTTGATCCGGCTCATTAAAGCGTCTGTCGTGTCAGACAACACGCTTTCCGTGATTTCTTGCCCTTCTTCAAGTGCCTCAACTTGGTACAGAACTTCGAATCCGCCCTGCAAATCCAAGCCAAGTTTAATGTCTTTTGCGATAGGTAAACTTGTTGCGCCAACAGTTCCTAATAGTACGATGACCAATAAGAAAAAGGCGATAATGCGACCTCTTGACTTCATATGTAATTATTCCTCCTCGATGTGTAACACAGCAATATCATTATGAAACAGGACTATAAAGGTGTCAAATTGAATTCGGCTTTTTCGTCGGGCGCAGCAGCTCTTCAAGATTGGCCAAATTGTCTTGTGAAAACCAATTGCCGCCTTTTAGACCTTCTACTTGATGATAGGCCACGAAATCCGATGCCCGAATGTCCATGATGCTGTTGACCATTTCATGGAGCCTCATTTCAGAAACATCTTTTTTCTTCCATTTTTTCTTCAGGCAGTAATCCCATAAATCTTCCTCTGAGAACGTATCGTATTGGAAATAATGGAATTCCGCAATTTTGCTTTGGAGCGCCGGTAGAACAAATTCAAATTGTTCGGTAAATTTTAACATTTTGTTACTCCTTCCATCCGTTCTTTTCCATTGTAGCTGATTGCGAGAAGATTGAGAACAATGGCTTTATTTTTTCGGATGTTTTTTCTTGTTTTTGGTAATGGATCTTTTATTCATGCATAGTTGATTTAAAAAATCTGGTGAATGCCGCTTCGGTCGCTTTGGGCAGAGCAAAGGAGTTGCCAAAAAATGCTTGGCACCTCCTTGGCTCACGCAAAAAGCCAGGCAAAGAGCGCCAGTCTTTTTACTCCGCCTAGCCCCTTGACGCGCCTTCGCTGGATAAGTGCTGTAAATATAATAAATTTACTGGGGTTTGTTTTTTTAATTAATACAATAAAAACGCGATAGTTACTTGGCTACCTTTTTCTCATCAACATTTAAATATAGAAATTTCTCGATATGAAGAAAGATAGCATAAAAAACCTCTCTGCTCCTTCAGTGCTGCGCACTTCGTCGCAAAGACATGTCCTCGCAAGCTTCGTTCATGTCTTGCCCGCGGCAATTGAGCGATTTTGCGGAATATCGGTAATACAAATATTTATATATCTTTTATCTTTTACCTTTTATCAATTAATTCATTATTTTTATTCATGATGAATTGTAATATTAAGTGCAACGCTCGCTGAAAACAAAAAAGGCCCATGACAGACTCGTGTAAAATGTAAGTTACCACACCAACACTACACGGAGGTTCTGTCATGAGTTATGTCCAGCTTACCATAAAAGAACGAGGCCAAATAGAGGTATTGACCCGACTTG
>JBFEIJ010000147.1:0-3364 GCA_041553775.1 Planococcus sp. (in: firmicutes) | reverse complement strand
AATTGGTCGTTCAAGAAATTGCCGTTTCGGTTCCAGGTACCAATGGTGGCGTTTCACTTGCGAAACCGGCAACGGACATTTCGATGCTTGATGTGATTGAAGCGATGGAAGGCAAGATACAAATGTATCCGGATACGGGGTTGATCAGCCTTGCATTTAATGACGGACTTTATGCGCAAAAAGGACAGGAGCTGCTGCGCACAGTATTTGCTCAAGGTGATCGTTTGCTTATCGAATATTTTTCGAAAGTAACAGCTGCTGATTTATTAAAAGAAGGATTGGGAACGGCCAGTTTACCGACATTAAATTGGAATCGGGAAACTTTAAGTGATGTTATTTCGAATGAACAGGATGATACTAAGTGAAAATGTTGAAATTAGAATGGAAGCAATTGCTCTCCAAACCGCTATTATTGGGAACGATGATTGTCATGATGTTTATCCCCATTATTTACGGAGGTTTCTTCCTAGGATCTTCTTGGGACCCGTATGGAAAAACGGAACGGTTGCCAGTGGCAGTCGTCAATCAAGACGTGCCATCAGCGTACAATGGAGAAACCCTGAATATTGGCGAGCAACTAGTTGAGAACTTACAAGATAACGATAATCTCGATTGGCATTTTACCGATGCAAAAGATGCGGAGCTAGGGATGAAAGATGGCCAGTATTTTATGGTATTGACCATTCCGGACGATTTCTCGAAAAATGCAGCGTCTGTCATGGACGATGAGCCGAGATCGATGAATTTACAGTATGAAACAAACCCAGGTCGTGGCTTTTTTATAGAAGCTGTCAGCAAGCAAGCGACAGCAAATATTAAAGAAGAAATTGCCAATAGCGTAACGAAAGAATACGTTAAAGCGGTATTTTCGCAAATTGAAACAGTTGGCGAAGGAATTGATGAAGCAGCTGATGGCGCAGAAAAGCTGGATGCAGGAGCTTTGCAATTGCAAGAAGGAAACGCAAAACTGTTCACAGGGCTTGAAAATCTCTCAGATGGAACATTGACTTTCAAAGAAGGAGCCGAGCAATTAGAAATAGGGGTTGCTCAATTTGCGGTTGGTGTCACGCAATTAGATCAAGGTGCAAATCAGCTGAACAAAGGAATTTTTGCTTATACCGATGGCGTTGGCAAGTTGCAAAGCGGAATAGCAAGTCTAGCTGAAGGTACCGCAAAATTGAACGAAAATGGCTCTTCGCTTGTTCAAGGCACTGAAGATCTGACAGAGGGTCTCGGGGAGTTTGTGCCAGGAACTAAACAATTGCGGAATGGATTGTCAGAAACGGAACAAGGCAGTCGGCAATTGACTAATGGTCTGCACGAATTGCAAGCACAAACGAGCAAATTGACCGGAGAGGCATCAGGAATCCAACAATTGGTTTCAGGACAGTCTGCATTAAGTGATGGTCTATCTGAATTGGAATCAGGCAGTTCAGCACTTGAAACCGGTTTGATTTCATTGAACATGAAACTTCCTGAAGCAGGTCAAATTGAAAGTTTGCAGCAAGGACTAACAGGTATTCTAGAAGCAGTAAACCGTTTAGATGGCATCGTTTCTGCAAACGGTGCACAAGATGTTTCCACGCTTAAAGCGAATTTATCTGCGGCGCAACAAGCGGTCAATAGTCTTCAACAGCTGCAGAAATCGACTTCTGCAACAGAAGCTTTAGAAGCGTCAACCACATATAAAGATCTAACAGCCGAACAGCAATCAGCATTGTCAGCAGCTGTAAGTGAAAATAATGAAGAACAAACTGCGCTGCGTCAACAAACTATACAGGCGCTTGAAGAAAATCTAACGGCTGTATCAGCGGACTTAACAAAAAAAATACTTCCTGCATTTCAATCGTTGGGCGATGTGCCGCAGCAAATTGCCGAGATCGAAAACGCAATGGAAAGGGTTAATCCCGCTGCCAGCCAGGCACTTGGCGGATACTCATCAATTCGCGTTGCGTTGGTTGAGCAACTCATTCCAGGAGCGGCTTCGCTGAATGATGGAGTGGAAGCAGCTGCAGCAGGCAGTGAAGAATTGCTTGTTGGCACAGAACAAGCTGCGGGTAAACTGCCAGAACTTGCTACAGCCGTTGAACGGTTAGCACAAGGCAGCTCGGCATTGAACAAAGGCTTATCATCTCTCTCTACAGGTTCGCAGGGACTCGTGGAAGGAGCAGATGTGCTGCAAAAAGGGTCTATGAAATTGGAAGAAGGCACAGTCGCCTATACAAATGGTGTGGAAAAAACGGCAACTGGCGCAGAAAAACTACAACAAGGAACCGATCAGCTCGCTGCAAACTCTGCACAGCTAAATTCAGGTGCAGATGAACTGGCGAATGGTGCTAATCGTTTAGCTAAAGGAATACCGGCGCTTACAGGCGGTACAAATGAACTTGCTGGTGGCGCTGCTAGTCTACACGATGGGGCAGACATGCTTAAAAATGGCTCAAGTAAAATGAATGGAGGAATTGGTCAGCTAGAAGAAGGTTCATCCCGATTAGCTGCCAATCTTTCAGATGGAGCGGACGAAATAAATGAGACGCAAACCACCGAGGCAAATTATGAAATGATCGCTGCGCCTGCAACCGCAACGGAAAATCAGCAGAGCGAAGTGCCAAATTACGGACATGCTTTGGCACCTTATATTTTGTCATTGGGTCTTTTCGTTGGTGCATTATCGTTTAATTTGGTGTTTCCTATCAATGAACCAGCGGGACGCCCAACATCTGGAACAGCTTGGTGGCTCAGCAAATTTTCACTTGGGTTTGTTCAAGCGACTTCTGCGGCATTGATTGTGGATGCGATCATGTTGTTTGGGTTCCATCTTCAAGTAGAGCACATAGCTGAATTTATCGCTATTTCAATTGTCACTTCACTCACGTACATGTTTTTAATCATGTTTCTTGGGATGACTTTTGGAAATCCTGGCCGATTTGCAGCCATGATCATTCTTGTTCTTCAATTGGGGGCAAGCGGCGGGATGTTCCCTGTCGAGTTGACGAATTCGTTCTTCCAGACGGTGCATGATTACATTCCGATGAGTTATGCGCTGATTGGCTTCCGAGAAGCGATGTCTTCAGCCTATGGATCAGAAGCGTTTATCAGCAGTATTTTAATACTCGGCGCCTTTTTCTTGCTCTTTAATATTTTGTTATGGCTAGTACTCAGCATGCGAAACCGTAGACAATTTAAGACGGTGGAAGAGATATAATTTTTAAGGCTACTTTTTCCGGTCATGCAAAAATGACTGGAAAAGTAGCTTTTTTCTTTATTTTCAATTTGTTTTACGCGCATTCTGTCATTTTTATCAACTAACAAAATAGGAATATCCAAAAGAGAACAAGTATGATGGAGTAATAAAGACAGTTTT
>JBFEIJ010000146.1:0-3634 GCA_041553775.1 Planococcus sp. (in: firmicutes) | reverse complement strand
TTGTTGGTGATCAAAGATGAAGGCCGTGGATTTGTCATGGATGTAGACCTTGAGTTGCCTTCTATAGGCATTCAAAGCATGCGGGATCGCGCCAAAGCGGAAGGCGGCAGCATTGAATGGTCGAGTGAAATTGACAAAGGGACGGAAATTCTGATCAGAATTCCATATTAATCGGGGAGTGGTAAGCGTGGTGAAAGTATTGATCGCGGATGATCACCATGTGGTGAGGCGCGGATTGTTATTCTTTTTGAAAACCCAAAAAGATATTGAAGTAGTTGGCGAAGCCGCAAATGGGCAGGAAGCGGTAGAAATGGCTGATCAATTGCTTCCAGACATCGTATTGATGGACCTTGTTATGCCAGAGATGGATGGCATTCAGGCAACCCAGAAAATAAAAGAGCAGCACCCGGAAATCATCGTGCTGATGCTGACGAGCTTTTCCGACAGGGATCATGTCGTGCCGGCAATGGAGGCAGGAGCGGCTGGCTACCAATTAAAAGATATTGAACCGGATGAATTGGTTGAATCGATTCGGAGTTTGATGCGCGGCGAGAATACGTTGCACCCGAAAGCGACAACGGAGCTTTTAAAAGGGCCGTCAGCACCAGCTACACATTTGTTGAATCCATTGACGCCAAGGGAAAAAGAAGTGCTCGCAGAGTTAACAAAAGGTAAAAGCAATCGGGAAATCGCATCGTCGCTGTTTGTAACAGAGAAAACAGTGAAAACGCACATCTCGAATATTTTTACGAAATTGGAAGTCCAAGACCGCACGCAAGCAGCTCTTTATGCAGTGAAGCACGGACTTACCGGAACCAACGCATGAATCCGATAAAAAAGAAGCAAGCCGATATCCGGCTTGCTTCTTTTATTAGCGTTTTTTGACGGGACGTTTGCGGTAATCTTTCGTGATTTGTTTCCATTTATTGCGCGCCGCTTTCTGTGCAGCCGCATCGCTTTTGCGTTCGATATGGGCAAGTTCACGTTTCAGCTTGATATAGCTTTGGTAACGCTCTTGCGGCAATTCACCGCTCTGAAGGGCTTCTTGCACACGGCAGCCGGGTTCATCACCATGTTGGCAATCGCGAAAACGGCATGCATCCGCGAATTGTTCAACATCTGAAAAGCCACTCTCGACGCCTTCTTCGTAATCCCCGAGTTGAAATTCTCTCATGCCAGGCGTGTCAATCAGCAAACCGCCGAGTGGCAGACGCACAAGTTCACGGTGCGTGGTCGTATGACGCCCTTTACTATCGTCTGTCCGAATATCTTGTACAGCCATTAATTCACTGCCAGACAAAGCATTGATCAAGGAAGATTTGCCGACACCAGAGGAGCCGAGCAACGCGCCGGTAAGATTTGGCGCAAGCAATTCCTGCAATGCGTCAATGCCTTCGCCAGTGACGCTTGATACTGCAAAAGAGGGAACTCCGAAAGCGACGGTTTCCAGTTCGTTCAAAAAAGGCTCTAAATCGCCGCATTGATCTTTCTTGGTCAGCACGATAACAGGGTTCGCACCGGAATCCCAGGCCGCGATTAAATAGCGCTCCAATCTTCGGATGTTGAAATCGTGATTCAATGACATTACAAGAAAAACGTAATCGACGTTGACTGCGATCATTTGGATATCGGAAGTTTCGCCAGCCGCTTTTCTGGAAAATTGTGATGTGCGCGGCAAGATGCTGTGAATGATCCCTTTTTCCTCGCCTGGCATTTGCTCGACCATAACCCAGTCGCCAACTGCCGGAAATTCACCGTGTGTGTGTTCATGCCGAAATTTTCCGGACAAAGTGCAGAGCCAATCACCACGGTCAGTTACCACGCGGTAGATGTTTTTGTGTTCAAGTGTAATGCGCCCCGGAATACCAGCAACGCTTACTTTTTCTTGCCAAGCGGCATTCCAGCCGTATTGTTCGATTAAATTCAATGTAATTTCCTCCTATTATGCAAAATAAAAAACCATGGATGCGCGCAAATCGCAGTCCATGGTTCCCGGGCATAATGGAAGAAGCGTATCGTCAGCGATACACAGAGCGCGGTATTATGGACTGGATTTGCGTATTTACAATAATCATCGCCATAATACCTCACCTCTTTCTTCAAGTTACCTTAAAGATACTGTATCATTAGAACTAGGTCAAGTGTTTTAAACGAATTTTATTTTTAATCAGATTATTTAAGAACGTGAGATTTTCCAGTTAACTTTGCAAAAAACGTGATTCGGCGGATTTTGTTTGTGTATCGAGTATTAAGGGGAAAAGCAGTAATAGACATTCTTACGAAAGCGGGGAGAATAGATGAAATCTATTATATATTCATTAAAAGAGAAGTTTTGGCTGACACCCGCCATTTCGAGTCTTATAGCGGTCGCTTTATCAATCGGTTTCTTTTATGTGGATTTATTATTAGTCGACGAAATTAAAGATTATATTCCTTCAATCTTATTGACTAAAGTCGAGTTGGCAAAGACCATTATGGGGACGCTTGCCGGAGCCTTGCTAACAATGAGCACCTTTACCTTTTCCACAATTTTAGTTGTGTTGACTATGTATTCTGCTCAATTCTCTCCAAGAGCATTGAAGAATTTTGTTCATGATCCAATTACATGGCGAGTCCTTGGTATTTTCTTAGGTGGTTTTATCTACAATACTTTGTCTCTATTATTTATGAGAGATGATTTGTTTTCACATGAAGTCCTGTCGACATTTGTCGGGATAGTCATCGCCTTTTTCTGTTTAGGAACTTTCGCATATTTCATCCATTATATTGCGACAACGGTTCAAGTAAGCAAATTGATTGAGGAACTTATTGAAGATGCAGAAGATGTGATTTCTTTTTATGAAAAGCTTGAGGAAAATTACATTGTGACTGAAGTTTCACCGACTTGGGATCCAGTAGGTGTCATTGAAACGGTTTATGCGGAATCGAATGGCTATATGCAATTTCTTTATATTGAACAATTACACGCACACGCAAAAAAGAAAGATTTCGAAGTAGATGTTCTAGTCTTTGTTGGTGATTACATTTACGAAGGAAAGCCGCTTATGAACATCTACAGAAAAGAAGGGCAAGATTACGATGTGAATGGGTTTTATACAATCGGTGGCGAACGGTCGGCTGAACAGGATTTATCTTATTCGTTGCAAAAATTGGTAGAGATCGCTTTACGCGCGATATCTCCAGGTATAAATGACCCGAACACTGCAAATGACATCATCATTCGAATTGGTCGACTGCTTGGGAAAATTGCGCATCTTCACCATGGAGTTACAATTATGCCGAATGAGGAAGGACAGAACATCCTCAAATTTACACTACCGGAATTTGAGGACACCTTATATAAAGTCTATTATCAATTATCATTTTACGGAAAAGACGATATATCCGTGTTGAACTCCATGACGGATTCATTAAGAATACTTGCAGACTTAGCTCCTTCTAAGCATCATCAATCGATTTGGGACATTCAGACATATATCTTGGAATCGGTAGAAGTGGAACAATTAAAGTCCATGGATCAAAACTACTTGCAGAAGAAAATCGATGAGCTTGCAGTGGTTACCAATCAGCGCTCAATTCGTCTCAATGCTTTAGCTAGTGAATAAACAGTATATCCATGTATATGCAATAGATA
>JBFEIJ010000145.1:0-3712 GCA_041553775.1 Planococcus sp. (in: firmicutes) | reverse complement strand
CCATATTGAGAGATTTTTTATGCGATAAACCCAAAGTGTCTAAACGTCTGTATTTAGATTTTATTAATTTAATATTTATCGGCTATTTATTTACAATCCTACAAGGAGGTATTTGCATGACTATTAATATTAACGGCACAACTTTTGAATTCAAAGAAGGCCAGACGATTTTACAAATTGTTAACGAACAGAAAATTTTACACCCGCAAATCTGCTACATGCCGGAAGTCGATCCGATCGAAACTTGCGATACGTGCATCATGGAAGTTGACGGGGTGCTCCAACGTGCTTGTTCGACAAAAGCTGTCAGCGGCATGGATGTGCAACTCGCCTCTCCGCGCGCAAAAGAAGCGCAGACGGAAGCAATGGACCGAATTTTGGAAAACCACCTGCTTTATTGTACGGTATGCGACAACAATAACGGCAACTGCAAAATACATAATACCGTTGACATGATGGAAGTTGAACATCAGAAATATCCGTACGAACCGAAATGTTCGGTGGATGAAGTCGATTTAACCAACCCGTTCTACCGTTATGACCCGAACCAATGTATCGCTTGCGGTCAATGTGTCGAAGTATGTCAAAACCTCCAAGTCAACGAAACGTTGACAATGGACTGGGAACGCGATCGTCCAATCGTTTTATGGGACGGCGGAGCAAAGATCAACGATTCATCTTGCGTCAGCTGTGGTCAATGCGTAACTGCTTGCCCATGTAATGCGTTGATGGAAACTTCGATGCTTGGAGAAGCTGGTTTCATGACAAAAATTCCGGAACCCATCATGACGCCGATGATCGATTTGGTGAAAGATGTTGAACCGGGATACAGCGGCATTTTGGCTATTTCCGATGCTGAAGCAACAATGCGTGAAACGCGCACGAAGAAAACGAAAACCGTTTGTACGTTCTGTGGAGTCGGCTGTTCGTTTGAAGTATGGACGAAAGATCGCAAAATCCTTAAAATTCAGCCGGTATCCGATGCTCCAGCTAACCAAATTTCCACTTGTGTTAAAGGTAAATTCGGTTGGGATTTCGTAAACAGTGAAGAACGGATCACTTCCCCTATGATTCGCAAAGGCGATGAATTTGTTGAAGCTTCGTGGGAAGAAGCATTGGATCTAATCGCTTCTAAATTCAAGACGATCAAAGAAAACAATGGCAAAGACGCAATCGGTGTCATTTCTTCTTCGAAAATCACGAACGAAGACAATTACGTGATTCAGAAATTGGCGCGCCAAGTATTTGAAACGAATAACGTGGACAATTGCTCTCGTTATTGCCAATCCCCTGCTACTGACGGCTTGTTCCGTACGGTTGGAATGGGCGGCGATGCCGGAACGATTAAAGATATTGCTGCAGCTGGACTCGTCATCATTGTTGGTGCAAACCCTGCAGAAGGACATCCAGTTCTAGCAACTCGCGTGAAGCGTGCGCATAAATTGCACGAACAGAAATTAGTTGTTGCTGACATGCGTAAAAATGAAATGGCAGAACGCTCGGATATCTTTATCACACCTAAACAAGGAACTGACCAGGTTTGGTTGATGGCAGTTACGAAATACATGATCGATAACGGCTGGCACGATCAACGCTTTATCGACGAAAACGTAAACCAGTTTGAAGAATTTAAAGAAGTGTTGAACCAATACACGCTGGAATATGCAGAACAGCAAACCGGCATTTCAAAAGAGCAATTGATCAATATCGCAGAATTGGTTCGTGATGCTGACGGCACTTGCATCCTTTGGGGTATGGGCGTTACGCAAAACACTGGCGGTTCAGATACATCCGCTGCCATTTCCAATTTATTGCTTGCTACAGGAAACTACCGTCGTCCAGGCGCTGGCGCTTATCCGCTTCGCGGACATAATAACGTACAAGGCGCTTGTGATATGGGCTCACTTCCGGGTTGGTTGCCAGGCTACCAGCACATCACGGATGACAATGCCCGTTTGAAATTCGAAACAGCATACGGCGTCAAAATCGATAACAAGCCGGGCATGGACAACATCCAAATGCTGCAAGCTGTCGATGAAGGCATCATGAAAGCGATGTACGTTGTTGGTGAAGATATGGCGCTTGTTGATTCCAACGCCAACCATGTAGACGAAGTGCTTTCGAAACTTGAGTTCTTTGTGGTACAGGATATTTTCTTCTCACGTACAGCGCAATACGCGGATGTTATTTTGCCTGCTGCTCCTTCATTGGAAAAAGAAGGTACATTCACGAACACAGAAAGACGCGTTCAGCGCCTTTATAAAGCATTGCCTGAACTTGGCCAATCCAAAGCGGACTGGTGGATCGTTCAAGAAATCGCTAATCGCCTTGGCGCAAATTGGAATTACAGCCACCCGAGCGAAATTTTCGCTGAAATGGCTAGTCTTTCCCCATTATTCAGCCAAGCGGATTACGCTTCAATGGAAGGCTGGAACAGCTTCTTGTGGGGCAGTCTTGACGGAGCAAGCACTCCCCTTCTATACGTGGACGGCTTTAACTTCCCGGACAAGCGCGCACGCTTTGCATTGTCCGACTGGGTTGAACCAGTCGTATTCCCAGAAGAATACGATTTACACATTAACAACGGACGCCTATTGGAACATTTCCATGAAGGCAATATGACAAACAAATCTGCCGGCATCAATTCGAAGCTTCCTGGAACATTTGTTGAAGTCTCCCCTGCTTTGGCGCTTGAGCGCGGATTGGAAGACGGTTCTACCGTTCGTCTCGTTTCGCCATATGGCGCATTGAAGCTTCCTGTAATTGTGACGGATCGCGTAAAAGACAACGAATTGTTCTTACCGATGAACTCAGTCAAAAAAGAAACAGCGATCAACTTCCTGACTGGACCGGCTGTCGATCAGCGGACCAACACACCTGCATACAAGCAGACGAAAGTTCGGATGGAAGTTTTGAAAGAGCATGGCAAACGACCATTGCCGCGTTCGAATCCACGCGACAAAAAACGCAACCCAACATCCGGTATTCAAGTTGAACGGAAATGGGCGCGTGAAGGCTATGTGCATTTGACAGATCAAAAGATAGAAAGGTGATGTCCTATGGCGAGTCCGATAACTCAATTGACGAAAAAAAAGCTAAGTCCTGAAGAAATCAAACAAAACAAATTAAAAGAGCTTGAAGCCCTGCTTGCAGAACAAGATCAAGCACTCAATAAATTATTGCAAATTACCGGCGACTTGAATGACGCCGGCATACTTGATGCAGCACTCGCTATGGTTAAAGCAAAAGAAGGCATTACGGAAATCGTCATGCACCAAGCGACGCGTGAGCCTGTCACCAACCTCATCAACAATATGATGAGCGCAGCGGGCGCTCTTACGGCAATCGACCCTGCTACTACTGAAAAGCTCGCTTCAAGCGTAGCCCACGGTTTAAAAGAAGCAGAAGAAGAAAGTAAGAACGATAAAAAAGTCGGCATATTCCAGTTGATGAAATCGCTGGGCGACCCTGATATCAACCGTTCGATCAAGTTTGGCCTAAGTTTCCTAAAAGGAATGGGAAAAGGTTTGGCTAATAAATAAGGGCAAGATAAAAGAGCAGTTGAGACATTTGAACTGACCCGGTAATATGAGACACAAGAAAAAACACCTAGGCTGCCATTGTCCGATACTCAATCGGGGAATGGCAGTTTAATTTTTGGAACGGTCGTATGTAGTTGTAATAATACATGTAATCCTCCACTTTTTGTTGT
>JBFEIJ010000144.1:0-3755 GCA_041553775.1 Planococcus sp. (in: firmicutes) | reverse complement strand
CTGCGTGACAGGCAGGCATGTTAACCGCTACACCACGGGACCATTTGGTTGCGGGGGCAGGATTTGAACCTGCGACCTTTGGGTTATGAGCCCAACGAGCTACCGAACTGCTCCACCCCGCGACAATAATATAGTATTACAATGTCTCTCTTACGCATGCTGCTTCATGGACATCTGCATCGGCTTTCGCCTGCTTCGATGTAACTGCGTCGTCTTCGTACGACTTGTTGTTCCACCCCGCGACAATAAACTTGTTGTTCATTTCTTACTTCTTTTACTTTCGTGCTTATGTATAAAAGAATGACCCCTACGGGATTCGAACCCGTGTTACCGCCGTGAAAGGGCGGTGTCTTAACCGCTTGACCAAGGGGCCGATTGGCTCCGAAGGTAGGACTCGAACCTACGACCATCGCATTAACAGTGCGGTGCTCTACCACTGAGCTACTTCGGAATAATGCTCTCAAGCACTGCTTAAGTACTTGTCGACTTTTTCTATTATAAAGAGGCTTTCAAGAATCGTCAACACTTTTTTTCAGCATTTATTATTGTGGAAAAATTGATGATTCTCTCCGACTCAAATTGCCGGAAACACAATCAGCGTTTTCACTTCAGAGATGCGACGGCCCATACTCGAATTCCGATATCCCCAATTGAAAATGACCTATTTTTTCATCGCCAATTTACCAGAACACCTGCCGCAGCGATAACGCTCGACGTTCATACGGATTTTACGCGTGTACGCCGTGCTGCACACAATGCATTCATAGATATAGCGTTTGTCGGATCGCTGCTTTGTCTTCGGCGCAACTGCCGAGCAAAAGCGCGGGGCCCCGGTCAGTTTTAACAATTCCCGGAAATCTGCATCTCGATGTTTATAGCCGCGCCCTTCTATATGAAGATGGTAATGACATAACTCATGTTTGATGATGCCTTCAAGTTCGGCATAACCGAACTTCTCATATGACTTGGGGTTGATTTCGATATTATGGGAACGTAGTAAATACCTGCCGCCTGTCGTACGCAACCGAGCATTGAAAATTCCTTCGTGGCGAAATGGCTTATGGAAAAAATCGTTTGAGATTTCTTTGATCAGTGCAGTCAATTCTTGATTGTTCATGGGTAGCTCCTTCTAAATGAAGTCTATATGTATGTGTTTCTGATTGTTACCGAGCATAGCACAGCTCTTTTAAAAAATCAGCAAAAAAGAGCCGCTCGATTGAGGGCTCTTTTTATCATACTTTATGATTCTGTCTGATCTTTCGGCTGCAACATCGTCAATGCGATACGTCCTTTGTCTTTTTCTACTTTCTCAACCCAAGCTGTAACGATGTCACCAACCGCCACAACTTCAAGCGGATGTTTTACAAAACCTTTTTTCAATTTCGAAATATGAACCAACCCGTCTTGCTTCACGCCAATGTCAACAAACGCACCAAAGTCAACGACATTGCGCACAGTTCCTTGCACTTCCATACCCGGCAGCAGGTCTTCCATCTTCAAAATATCATTTTTCAATAAAGGCTGAGGGAATTCATCACGCGGATCGCGGTTCGGTTTTTTCAGCGCTTCCAAGATATCTTGCAACGTGATGATACCGACATCCCACTTCTCACTCCACTCGTCCAACTGAAGCTGCGATAATTTCTCCGCGGTTGCCGGTGTACCAACTTCAGCCTTACCCGCTCCCACTAATTCCAATAGCTTCTCAGCTACCCCGTAACTTTCCGGGTGAATTCCTGTAGCATCTAGAGGGTTCTTCCCTTCTGGAATCCGTAAAAACCCGATGGCCTGTTCATACGTTTTCGCACCTAAACGCGGAATTTTCTTCAATTGAGCGCGCGATGTGAAGCGTCCGTTCTCGTCACGCATCTTAATGACGTTTTCAGCCACTGTCTTACTTAATCCTGCAACATACTGCAGTAAAGAAGCAGACGCAGAGTTGACGTTCACCCCTACTTGGTTAACTGCCGTCTCGACAACGAACGTTAATTGGTCCGCCAGTTTTTTCTGAGAGACATCGTGCTGATACTGACCAACACCTACTGCTTTTGGATCGATTTTCACTAGTTCTGATAACGGATCTTGCAAGCGACGCGCAATTGATGCAGCGCTGCGCTCTTCAACTTGAAGATTCGGGAACTCTGCTCGAGCCACTTCAGACGCCGAATAAACACTCGCCCCCGCTTCGTTTACGATGACATATGAAATGTCCGCATCGGTTTCTGCTAAAAAGTCTGCTACAAATTGTTCCGTTTCACGAGAAGCTGTGCCGTTTCCGATGGCCATAATCTCTATTGGATATTTTGACACAAGGCCTTTCATCGTCCGTTTTGCACCTGCTTGATCATTTTTCGGAGCATGCGGATAAATGACAGCAACTTCTAATAACTTGCCCGTCTCATCAATAACCGCTAATTTACAACCTGTGCGGTATGCCGGATCGACTCCTAGCACCATTTTGTTTTTCATCGGTGGCTGCAATAGGAGGTTTCGCAAGTTTTCAGAGAAAATATGAATTGCTTGCGTTTCTCCTTTTTCATTGAGCTCGGTGCGTATTTCCCGTTCAACTGAAGGCTGGATCAACCGCTTATAGCTGTCTTCAACCGCCTGAGCCACAATCTCTGCAGCAGGTACATTGGATTTGATCCATTTGTTTTTCATCAATGTTAAAATTCGGTCGGTCGGCGGCTGAATGGATACCCGGAGAACGTCTTCTTTTTCGCCACGGTTGATGGCCAAGATTCGATGCGGCACAATTTTGCTGACCGCCTCTTCGTACTCGTAATACATCTCAAAGACCTGTTTTTCATCTTCATGACCTTTTTTAGCGGCTGTTACAACTTTTCCGTCCTTACGCGTCATGTACCGGATCTTTTCCCGGATATCCGGATCATCTGCAAATACTTCCGCCACGATATCTTGAGCGCCTTGAATCGCTTCTTCCGCTGTAGCAACGCCATTTTCCTCATCTACAAATTGTGCAGCCTTTTTCAAGACATCGCCGCTTTCAAACGATAGAAGCCAATCCGCCAACGGTTGTAGTCCTTTTTCTTTCGCAATTGTCGCTTTTGTACGCCGCTTTTGTTTATATGGTCGATAAAGATCCTCAAGTCGCTGCAATACAGTTGCTGCTTGAATTGCTTTTTCCAATTCATCTGTCATTTTCTCCTGTTCAGCGATTGAACGGATTACCTCTATTTTTCGTTGCTCCAGGTTTTGTATGTATGTATAGCGATCTTCAATCGATTTAATCTGCACTTCATCAAGCGAACCAGTCGCTTCTTTGCGATAACGGGCAATAAATGGAACTGTATTGCCATCATCTAATAAATCTATAACTTGCTTCACTTGATCTGCGCGTACGGCCGCTTCTTTGGCGATCAACGCATGGATTTTTTGCATGTCCACAAAATCACTCTCCTTTATTTCCTTAAAAGCACTTATTATTCAACACGTACACATAAATTCGCCGATCTGTCTAACGCCTTTCGAACCTTTACTGGGCGCATCGAGTCGCTTCAACCTTTCCTGCCATGGCAAAAACCGCCATGAACGGCAAGGTCTCCAGCGCTTGTCGGGGCAGAACAGGCGCCTCCGCTTTTCTTATTTTAACATGATGAATTGTAATATTAAGTGCAACACTCGCTGAAAACAAAAAAGGCCCATGACAGACTCGTGTAAAATGTAAGTTACCACACCAACACTACACGGAGGTTCTGTCATGAGTTATGTCCAGCTTACCATAAAAGAACGAG
>JBFEIJ010000143.1:0-3849 GCA_041553775.1 Planococcus sp. (in: firmicutes) | reverse complement strand
GGATTGGATAAGTCGCTGCGTGGCGATCAATTCGGTCATTTCTTCGGTCATGTCTACGTTCGACATTTCCAATGCGTTTTGGCCAACGCGGATTGCGCCATTGTTTTCAGTGGATAAGTCGACGATGCGCAATGTGCCGTTAGCGATTTGTTCGCCTTCTGTGCCAGGTAGCTGATAGCGGTTGCCGCCAGCTTTTTGGAGCAAATTGGCGCGGGTGATATCGGCGATGCTCAATTGAATGATGTCCGCTTGCTTGCCGGGCGTCTTGTACGAAATTTCGATGGTGCCATTTTGTCCGACTTTGATGCTGCTGTGATCAGCGTCAAATGAGATTGGATTGTTATTGATATCGAGAACCGCGTCGCCGTTAGCGGTAACAAGATTCAATCGATTGGAATTGAGGACTGGCTGCGTGTGAAACGAGCCATCTTTTGTGTAAAATACATTATCGCCGTTCGCCACGCGGAAAAATCCGCTGCCTTGAATATTGAAATCGAGTTCGCGTCCGGTTTGTTGGAGAGCGCCTTGCTCGTCGCGCAACGTGGCTTGACCGATTTTTACCCCTGAACCAATCCGTAGGCCATTTGGCGTAAGGCGACCAATTTCATTTCCGGCACCGGCTTGCTTGGTGATCGACTGAACGAGCGTATCGGAAAAATTTGCTTCGTGTCGTTTGTAACCGGTGGTGTTGACGTTGGAAATATTATTGGCGATGATGTCGACTTTCTTTTGAAGTTCCCGCATCGAATTTGCGGCGGAATTCATTTGGATGTTCATCTAACTTTGCCTCCTCATTTAAACGCGGCCAATTTCGTTTGCTGCTTTTTCCATGCTCCGGTCATACGCCTGTATGACTTTTTGGTTTGCTTCGAACCCGCGATAAGCGTTCATCATGTCAGTCATCGTTTGCGTCAAGTCGACATTCGATGATTCGATAAAACCTTGCTGCACGAAAAAGTCGGTATTGTTCAGGAAGGGAACTTCACTGGCAAGTTGAGGAGCTTGGGCGTCAGACCCTTCCCAACGGAGCAACCCGTGCCCTTCTTTTACCAATTGTTGTGGGTTATCCGTGTAACCAATCCATAGTGAATTAGTCCCAGCTTGATCGTTAAAAGTTATCGTGCCATCATTTGCTACCGTAAAGTCTTTGTCGTTCGCTTGAATAGGAGCCATGTTTGCACCAAGGACATTATATCCTTCAACCGTTTTGAGCAAGCCGTCGGGACCGACTGAAAACTGTCCGTTTTTCGTAAAACGCACATCGCCATTCGGCAGAGATGCAGCGAATAACAGAGTGCCGCGCTCTTGCGTTAACGGATTTACAGGCAGTCGGTCGTCCATTAAAGCGAAATCGGTCGAGTTGCCGGTAGATTTCAACGCGCCTTGTGCGAATGAAGGAACGCCTTCTTGTGCATAGACCCCTGTTGAAAGATGGCCGATGGACTGAGCGAAAGGTTGTGTTTTCGCGGTTCCCATTGCTTTGATCAATTGGTCCGGAAATGAGCGAAGAACAGTTTGGTCTCCTTTGAATCCGGGCGTGTTTGCATTTGCTAAATTATTGGTCAACATTTGCTGTTGTCTGTTATGGGCCATCATTCCTGAAGTGGCTGTGTATAAACCGCGAAACATGGCTTTCATTCCTCTCGAAAATTATTTAGACTTATTTACGCGTATCATAACATTAAATTGTCAATATAAATATGTTTTTATGGAAAATACAGTATAATTAATTTTTAAAAGAAAAATATACAAACAATTCTAAACATGTTACTATAATTTCGAACTACTAAATCAAAATGGTATGAAATACCGAGTTTAACTTTCAGATGAAATATATATAACACCGAGAAAAGGTTAAATTTAGTCGAAAGACCAGTACGCAACTCCTGGGTCCACTTTCTATAAGGAAAATATGGATGCCCGGACAAGCAAAATGGTTGATTGACTAAAATCTTTCTTGATTTCGTAGGCTTTTTTACTGTAAAAATTTCACATAAAAGGAGAAAAGATTGTGAATATTTTCCCAAATTCCTTCCAGTCACTCGAACAAGCAATGTCAGCTGCCTCAATGAAACAACGCGTTCATACTGCAAACATTGCAAATGTGGATACCCCAAATTACAAAAGCAAACAAGTAAACTTCCAATCGCTATTAGATACTGCAATCAATCAATCTTCTACGTCGAGCATTAAAACGGCACCACAGCATATTGCATTTAGTACGGAAACTGGAAATTCTTCATCGGGTGTAACAATCAAAGAAAACAATTCCACCAAAATCACTCCAAATGGCAATAATGTCGATATGGATGAAGAGATGGCGGAACTGGCTAAAAACCAATTATGGTTTAATGCAATGACAGAGCGAGTGAACGGTAAATTTACTGCATTGCGCACGGTTATTGAAGGGAGATAATCAGTTATGAACTTATTTAGTGGAATGAATATTAGTGCATCTGGTTTGACAGCTAACCGTTTGCGGATGGATGTCGTTTCTTCAAATATCGCGAATGCCAACACCAATCGCGCAGAATTGGTGAACGGTGAATGGGTGCCTTATCGCAGAAAGTCGGTCAATTTATCCCAAATTGGTGTTAGTCCGTTTCAGCAGCAATTGCAGTCGGCAATGGGCAAAAGCTCAAGCGCCATATCCGGAGTGGCGGTTTCAGGAATAAAAGATGACCAAGCGCCATTCGTTCAAACGTATAATCCCGACCATCCCGATGCAAATGAAGAAGGCTACGTGTTGTCGCCAAACGTCGATCCGATTAAGGAAATGGTTGACTTGATGTCGGCGACGCGATCTTACGAAGCCAACGTGACAGCGTTGAATGCTTCTAAAAGCATGTTCATGAAAGCATTGGAAATCGGTAAATAATTATATAAAACAACTAATGAAAAAACCAAATCGACCGAACTGCTATGGAGGTACTTATGGTAATGATAAACCCAATCCAATCGCCTTTTCTTCAAACGGAAGCGATTGCAAAACCAGTGAATGAAAATAAAGTCGGCGGCTTCGGCGACATTTTAAAGAAATCACTTGCAGAAGTGAATGCCGCTCAAAATAATTCCGATAAACTGACGGGACAATTAGTGACCGGGGAAGTGCAAGATGTTCATGAAGTGATGATTGCTTCTCAAAAAGCGAATTTGTCGCTTCAAATGACCGTTCAAGTCCGCAACAAAGTGGTTGAAGCTTACCAGGAAGTAATGCGAATGCAATTATGATGCAGTCAGCTGAGAAAAAGGATGAAGTTTAAATGAAAGAGAAGTTGACCGTATACCGAAAAAAAGCCGCGGCCTCATGGGGCGGTTTTTCGAAATCTACGAGAATGATGATAACCGGATCGGCGATTTTGACGCTCTTGATGATTATGGTATTTGTCTTTCTGACAAGCCGGACAGATTTTGCCGTATTGTACTCTGATTTATCAGCGTCTGAAGCTGGGGAAATCAAAGCAGCAATTGAAGGTCAAGGCGTTCCAGTCGAAGTGTCGGCGGATTCGAAAACAATCAGTGTGCCAAAAGAAAACGTTGCGGATTTGAAAGTCAGTCTTGCAGCCGATGGCATTCCGCAAAGCGGAAATGTCAATTACAGCATATTCAGTGAAAACATGGGCCTCGGTATGACGGACCGTCATTTTGACGTTGTTGAAAGAGATGCTATGCAAAATGAGCTGGCAAATCTGATTAAAGGAATCAATGGCGTCCAAGATGCAAACGTCATGATCACCTTGCCAAAAGAAAACGTGTGGATCACAGATGAAGATCAAGTGGCAACAGCATCTGTTGTGATTCAAGGTGATCCAGCATTTCAGCTTGATCAAAAAGAAATTAACGGCTTGT
>JBFEIJ010000142.1:0-4236 GCA_041553775.1 Planococcus sp. (in: firmicutes) | reverse complement strand
CATTCAAGGTGATAAAAACGCAATCGGATTCTTTGGTTATGCATATTACGTTGCAAACAAAGATACGTTGAAAGCTGTAAAAATCGGTGGAGTAGAACCTACGAGTGAAACAATCGAGTCAGGTGAATACGCGCCGCTATCACGTCCATTATTCACTTATGGCAACAACGAATCAATAATGGAGAACGAAGCCGTTTACAACTTCATGCAGTACACGATTGAAAATGCAGGCGAAATGGCTGACGCTGTCGGATATGTAGCAGCGCCTCAAGAAGAGTACGACAAAGACATGCAAGAACTAGAAGCATTGAAAAAATAATTACAGCAAAGTTCAAGTAAAAGGGTGAGCAGCCACTGCTCGCCTTTTGCGGTTGAAAGGGGATTCGTTATGGGGGCATCTGTGCAAGAAATGATCGCGCAGTCGAAAGGCAAGAAAAACAAAAAATTCATCGAGAAAATCATTCCGTGGATTTTATTACTGATTGCGTCGGTTTCCGTACTGACTACAATCGGCATCGTATTGACATTAATCATCGAAACGATCACATTCTTTACACGCGTTTCGGTTTTCGATTTTATATTTGGCACCACATGGCTGCCGTTTTCGAATAAAGAAGCTATGTACGGCATCCTGCCATTAATTGTCGGGACATTGAAAGTTACATTGATCGCGGTTATTGTCGCAGTGCCGATCGGGATTTCAGCAGCCATTTACTTGAGCGAATACGCAAGTGACACGGTGCGAAGAATTATTAAGCCAGTCCTAGAAGTTCTTGCGGGGATACCGACGATTGTCTATGGATTTTTCGCATTAACGTTTGTCACGCCTTTATTGCAGGCTGCATTTCCAGAAATTAAAATATTCAACGCGATTTCTCCAGGAATCGTGGTAGGTATTATGATCATACCAATGATTGCATCGCTATCAGAAGATGCCATGTCTTCTGTGCCGAAACAAATTCGCGACGGGGCGCTGGCGATGGGTTCAACTAAATTTGAAGTCGCTTGGAAAATTATTGTCCCAGCTGCTTTATCGGGCATCATTGCATCAGTTGTGTTAGCCGTCTCACGTGCGATTGGTGAAACGATGATCGTATCACTCGCAGCTGGCTCAACGCCGAAATTTGATGGAGATTTTACAGGCTCTATTCAAACGATGACTTCTTATATCGTTCAAGTATCAAAAGGCGACGCGGGTTATGGTACGACGATTTATTATTCAATTTACGCAGTCGGATTTACATTGTTCCTATTTACCATGTTGATGAATATTTTCGCCCAATACGTCTCAAAACGTTTCAGGGAGGAATACTAAATGAGATACGTAGAACAAGAAAAAGTCGTGAAACGGATGAACGGCCGATTGGTCGTCAATACTGTATTTAAGGGATTATTCATGGCAGCAACTCTACTCGCTTTGCTTGCTTTGGTTATCTTGTTGTATCGCATCATCTCACAAGGGTATAGTTATTTGTCGCTGGATTTCCTAACTAATTTCGCATCACGCTTCCCTGAAAAAGCAGGTGTAAAAGCGGCATTGATCGGCTCGCTTTGGTTGATGTTAGTAGTTGCGCCGACTTCAATCATTTTGGGTGTTGGCTCAGCTATCTATCTTGAAGAATATGCAAAACAAAATAAATTGACTACGTTTATTCGTTTGAACATCTCGAATTTAGCAGGTGTGCCTTCAGTCGTTTTTGGATTGCTAGGGTTAACAATATTTGTCCGAACATTGGCGCTAGGCAATAGCATTCTAGCGGCCGGCTTTACAATGAGCCTCATGATTCTACCTGTCATCATCGTAGCTGCACAAGAAGCGATCCGCTCGGTGCCAAAAGAATTGCGGGACGCATCACTGGGCATGGGTGCAACGAAATGGCAAACCGTCGTCAATATCATTTTACCTGCCGCTATACCAGGGATTTTAACAGGTAGTATTTTGGCGTTATCACGTGCCATCGGGGAAACGGCACCACTTATTGTCATCGGGGTGCCGGTCATTATTCAATTCTTGCCAAGAGGTGTCTTTGACACATTCACGGCATTGCCGATACAAATTTTCGACTGGGCAAGCCGCCCACAGCAAGAGTTCCAAATGGTGGCTGCTGCAGGTATCATCGTCTTGATGATTTTCTTGCTGATCATGAATTCAATTGCGGTCATTATTCGTAATAAGTTCCAAAAACGCTATTAAAGCACTTTATGCGGAAGGGGTTTCGACATGACAACCATTAAAGCGTCAAAAACAAAACCGGTACCTACATTCAAACAAGACAAAAAATCTGTTTATTTAACTAAACAATTAAACCTTTGGTACGGGGACAACCATGCACTGAAAAATATTGACTTGGATATTAAAGAAAACGAAGTGACTGCTATCATCGGTCCTTCAGGTTGTGGTAAATCAACTTATATCAAAACATTAAATCGTATGGTTGAATTGGTGCCATCGGTGAAGACTTCAGGAGAAATCCTTTATCGTGATCGCAATATTTTCGATAAAGATTACGGTGTAGAAGAATTGCGCACGCGAGTGGGCATGGTATTTCAAAAGCCGAATCCGTTTCCGAAATCAATTTATGATAATATCGCATACGGACCGCGTATTCACGGCATCAAAAACAAGAAAATCCTGAACGAAATTGTAGAAAAAAGCCTTCGCGGAGCAGCAATCTGGGACGAAGTGAAAGATCGCCTCGACCAAAATGCATACAGCTTATCAGGCGGACAACAGCAGCGTATTTGCATCGCACGCGCGTTGGCAATTGAACCGGATGTTATCTTAATGGATGAACCGACTTCAGCTCTAGATCCGATCTCAACTTTGAAAATCGAAGAGCTGGTACAAGAATTGAAGAAAGATTACAGCATCATCATCGTGACGCATAATATGCAGCAAGCAGCCCGTATTTCTGATAAAACAGCGTTCTTTTTAAATGGAGAAGTCATCGAATACGATGAAACAGATGTTATTTTCTCCAATCCGGCCGACAAACGGACGGAAGATTATATTTCAGGCCGTTTCGGCTAATTGAGGGAGGAAAAGACACATGTCGGTACGTGAAAAATTCGATTACGAGTTAAACTCTGCACAAGAGCAGTTGATCCTATTGAGCAATATGGCAGTAAATGCATTAACGAAAGCTGTGGATGCATTGGCAGCTCACGATATTGATGCAGCTCTTGAAGTGATAGAAGACGATTCGGACATCAATCAATTGGAAGAAGAAATCAACGACCGAGTAATTTTGCTGATTGCAAAGCAATCCCCGGTTGCAACTGACTTACGCCGTTTAATCGTCATCATCAAAGTGGCAACTGATATGGAGCGCGTCGGGGATTACGCAGTGAATATCGCAAAAGAAACGATTCGCATTGGCAAAGAAGAATTATTGTCGCCAATCACTGAAATTCAAGAAATGCACCGCCTGGCGACAGCGATGTTAAATCGTGTCATTGAAGCATTTATCGAAGAAGACATCGTAAAGGCGAAAGAAATAGCTGAGCTTGATGACCAAGTCGATGCATTATACGGCGAAGTCATCAATAAATTGCTCGTGGCGGGTGCTCAAAATCCCGATAAAATCAGCCAAATCACGCAGCTCGCTTTTGTTTGCCGTTACATGGAACGCTCAGCGGATCATGCAACCAATATCGCGGAGCAATTATTTTATCTCGTACGTGGACGACATTACGATTTGAATAAATAACCGCGTTCCCCGATGAAACAAGTCGGGGAATTTGTGTATTATTAATTGATGTATTAACATCCCTTAAGATGCTTTGGCAAGAGCGAAAATTATTGCTACTAGCATAGGGATATGAGATGTCGCTACTACTAAGCCATCCATCCTGAAGCAGCGTTCTCGCTTGATTCACACATTGTGAATTAAAGAAATTTTTATCTGCTATTCAAATGAAACGAAACGGCTCAGTGCTCGCCCGCGGCAAGCGAGTCAGTTTTGCGTAGTATTTTTAAGTTGAAGCTATATAACAATTTATATAGCAATGAAATCTTAAATAATATCAGTAGACTTTCCTGCTGAATATGCTATAATTATTAAGTCGTATAGATCATGCTTATTTTAAACCGATCTTTGAAAGAATTAGGAGGGATACCGATGCGTGTTAACATCACTTTAGCTTGTACAGAATGTAGCGAACGTAACTACAGCACTGTTAAAAATAAGCGCAACAACCCTGAGCGTCTTGAAATGAAAAAATATTGCTCACGTG
>JBFEIJ010000141.1:0-4279 GCA_041553775.1 Planococcus sp. (in: firmicutes) | reverse complement strand
TATACTGGTGGAGTTGGGAAATCAGTGCGCATTATTTACATAAGATGGATTTGGTTCCACTTAATGAGATTGCGGCAGATTGAATACTACTTTTACATTCAACTCGTGAACATATAGAGAAATACCATAAGAAGTTTGGAAGGGGAATAATTACGTGGTTTCAAAATGGATCATCACCAGCTTATCTACGGTTTTGGCTGTATCAATGTTAATGCCAACAGCAAACGCAGAAAGCTTAGATAAATTAGAAGAAAAAAAACAAGAAGCACAGCAACAGCAAAGTGAATTGAATTCAGGGATTCAAGAAAAAGAAGGGCAGCTTGATCAAAATGCCTCGAAATTGGATCAGCTTACTGCAAAAATTGAGAAATTGAATGCAAAAATAAGCGCAACGGAAACAAAAATCAATGAGGTTCAAGCGAAAATCGAATCGACCAAATCGGAAATCGCTGAGTTGCGAAAATCGATTGAAGAATTGGAGCAAAAGATTGCTGAACGGACAGAGTTATTAAAAGAACGCGCTCGCGCAATTCAATTGAGCGGCGGATCAGTCGATTATATGGACGTATTGCTCGGTGCGAATAGTTTCGTTGACTTTATCGACCGTTTTTCAGCTGTCAGCGCATTGATTGAAGCGGATCGTGAAATTATGCGCAATCAGGCATCCGACAAAGAGAAATTGGCTACACAAAAAGCGCAAGTTGAAAGCAAGCTGGCCGATCAGGAATCGCGTCGTTCGGAATTGGTGTCGTTGAAAGCTTCGTTGGATAGTCAGAAACAAGAGCAAGCCGGTTTGGTAAAAGAACTGGAAGCAGAACAAAAACGTTTGGCTGCTGAAAAAGGCCATATGGAAGATGAGCTTGGTGAAGTGATTGAAATCAGCAAAGATTTGGAAGGCCAAATCATGGCTGAACAAGAGCGTATGGCTGAACTAGCACGTAAAGCGGAGGAAGAGCGCCTTCGTAAACTAGCAGCTGAAAAAGCGGCTGAAGAAGCACGCATCAAAGCAGCGCAAGAAAAAGCGGCGAAAGAAAAAGCAGCTCAAGAAGCACGCGAAGAAGCTGAAGCTAAAGCACAAGCAGCGGCAGCAAAAGCAGCACGTGAAAAAGCGGAAGCAGCTGAAGCACGAGCGAAAGCAGCAGAACAAGCACGCGCTCAAGCAAACGCGAAAGATAAAGCACGCGCAGAAGCGGCAGCAGCACAGGCACGTAAAGAAGCAGCAGCTGAAAGAGCAAGCGCTGAACGTGCACGTAAAGCGGAAGCAAGCAGCAAAGCGAAAGCCGCAGCAGCACGTAAAGCGAAAGCATCCACTCCAGTTCGCGCATCAGCACCTTCTAGTGCGATGTTTATCCAACCAACAACTGGACGATTCTCATCTGGATTCGGTGGACGCGATATCGGTGATGGCGCAGAAACGCATCTAGGGCAAGATATTGCCAATGTAACCGGAACACCGATTTCTGCATCAGCAGCAGGATATGTTTCATATGCAGGCGTGATGGGCGGATACGGCAATGTTGTTATCATTAATCACTCGATCAACGGCAAATCATATGCGACGGTTTACGCGCATATGAGCTCGATTCAAACATCAGTCGGCCAAGCCGTGTCACAAGGACAACGCGTAGGCTTAGTCGGATCAACAGGACGCTCGACGGGTCCGCATTTACATTTTGAAATTCATATTGGCTCATGGAATGGCGCGCGTTCAAATGCGGTCAACCCAATGAACTATTTGCGTTAATAACGAAGAACAGTGTGCTTTTACAGCATGCTGTTCTTTTTTTGCGTCCAATTTTCGACCTCAGCTTTTATTGGCAAATGAGATAGGGTATGGAATGGATAACTACTTTTTCTGCATGAGACATGAGCTGTCACAGAATTGAGGAGGGGTTCCCATTTCTTTTGAATGGTTTAGTACCTTGAGTAATTTGTTTATCGTCTTGAACGTGGTGTTGGCGTTTTTCATTTTATTTTCCGAACGGAAATCGGCTTCTTCGGCGTGGGCGTGGATCTTGGTTTTATTCTTTCTGCCGATTGTCGGCTTTGTTCTGTATTTATTATTCGGGAAATCGTTAAGGCCGGAGCGTTTGAATCGACCGGTTGCTTATGAAAATCAGGATTTTCGGGAAGGGATGGAGCGGCAGCTGGAAGAATTGAAGAGCGGCGTCTTTTGGCCGCCATCAAAAGAAGTGGAAGCGTGGCTCGATCTTATTCAAATGAATCTCGCGAGAACCGATGCACCTCTTGCAACTGCGACCGATATCCAGCTATTCAATGACGGTAAAAAGAAATTCGAGGCTTTGTTTGATGACATCCGACAGGCGAAAAAACACATTCATTTGCAGTATTTTATCCTAAATAACGATGAGTTGGGTAAGAGCTTGGTGTCGCTGTTGACGGAAAAAGCTCGTGAAGGCGTGAAGGTGCTGTTTTTATACGACGACCTGGGCTCAAGCAGTTTGCCGAAACATTTTTTCGATGAGCTAACAGCAGCAGGTGGCAATACATCAGCCTTTTTACCGGCGATTCTATCAAGCATCAATCCGCGGCTGAACCACCGAAATCACCGGAAATTGGTGGTGATTGACGGAAGAATCGGCTATATCGGGGGCTTTAATGTCGGAGATGAGTACGTAGGGAAGAAAAAGGAGTTCGGCTACTGGCGTGATACGCATTTACGTCTTGAAGGAAACGTGGTGCATTCGCTGCAAAACCGCTTTTTTATCGATTGGAACCAAGCATCGAAAGAACATCCGATGAAATACGCGGAAACGTATTTTCCACAGATGAGCGATGGAACAGGAGCACCGACGCAAATTGTGGCGAGCGGTCCTTTGGAAATGCATCAAGACATCAAGAACGGCTATTTGAAAATGATCTATCATGCGCGCGAATCGATTTACCTGCAGACGCCTTATTTTATTCCGGACCAATCGATCATCGATGCGTTGCGGACAGCGGCGCTTGGCGGCGTTGACGTTCAAGTGATGATTCCACATTTGGCGGATCACATATTTGTCCATTCCGCGACGTTGTCGTTTGCCCGCGAATTATTGGAAGACGGTGTCAAATTGTATAGTTACAAAAATGGCTTTTTGCATGCCAAGACATTGGTGGTTGATGAGAAAGTCTGCTCGGTCGGATCGGCCAATATGGACATCCGGAGTTTTGCATTGAATTTTGAAGTGAATGCTTTTGTCTACGACTCAAAAACAGCATCGGAGATGGCAAAGCTCTTTTTCCACGACAAGGAATTATCGACCGAATTGACGGAAGCAACATTCGAAGCGCAATCTTGGGTAGATAAAACGAAGCAAAGCATCGCAAAGTTGGTTTCTCCTATTCTTTAGGTAGTTTGGTAGATATTTTCAGTGCGCCAAAACATGCTACACTGAGGCTATCACGCATGTTACAGGAGGACGGCTATGGACACTTGGTTTGGGGCAACATCCGATTATCGATTTGAGCTTTTTTCATTTGACCACATGCTAGTGTTGGGCATCACGTTACTCGGATTTATTTCCCTGTTCTTAGCGAAAGGCTGGCTAAGTTTACACATCCGGCTGTTTCAATGGCTGCGTTGGCTTTTGTTCGCTGCGTTATTGCTATCTGAAGTTTCCTATCAGTATTGGGCGATCAGCCACGACGTCTGGAAATTCAACGAACAAATGCCGCTCCATTTATGTGGAATCGCCTCGCTTACGGCGATGATCGGCTTGTTGACGCTGCGGCCATTTTGGGTTCAAGTGGCCTTTTTAATCGGCGTCGTGCCGGTTGCGTTGGCATTGGTGACGCCGGAATTGCCTTATGATTATCATCATTACCGCTTTTGGAAGTTCTCCATCCACCACGTGGCGATTTTCTGGACGTCGATCTTGTTGGCGTTGATCTATCCGTCTGTCATCACTTTGCGTTCAGTATTATCAGTGTACGGGTTGCTGTTAGTCTATGCCGCGGTCATTGGGTTCATCGTGAATCCAATAACGGATTCCAATTTCCTGTACTTGGCAGGGCGCCCATCCACCGCATCACCGCTGGATTTCTTCGGTGAAGGCGTATGGTATTACGTCAATTTATGTGTAGTGGCCTTGGTTTTATTTTTAGGCCAATACGCATTGTTTCGCGTAATTGTGAAAAAGCATGCAGTGAAACAAGAATAGCATTGCCAAAACGTCGATCTGTTGGAATTAAAGTTCCAGTGGATTGGCTTTTCTTTTTTAAAAATTTTGTCCGAATCCACCGCTTTGAATGTGAATTGATATGGTAGAATAGTCAT
>JBFEIJ010000140.1:0-4322 GCA_041553775.1 Planococcus sp. (in: firmicutes) | reverse complement strand
GTCCTTAATAACCCTGGAGAAAGGAAAAGACGCCTCCCATAGTGTCGGCTATTACCAGTAGCTCGACGGGAGACGTCTTCCAAAAAAATATGATAATCGTCTCTCATTATATCATAGAAGAATGCGCCTCAAAAGGCGTTTTTTATTCGGTGCGCAGAAAAGGTTCCTTGTCCCTGTTGTGATCATATGGAGTATAAGATCATCGGCTCACGTGAACGGAAGTTGCGGGATGAAAGCGGTGAAACTCGTCGATTCATCATCAGGAGATTGCGTTGCACGCGGTGCGAAAAGATCCATCATGAATTGCCTGATCTGATGGTGCCCTACAAAAGGTACGGGGCGAATGTCATCGAGGAGGCGACTCTCCCAACTACCCACCTGACGGTGGCAGCCGATGAATCGACCATCTATCGTTGGCGGAGTTGGTTCTTCCATTTGGTTGATTACTGGCTTTTTATCCTTCAATCTCTTCTCGTTCAGTTCCAGACAGATGAGACCTCAGCGATCGACCTGTCCAGTCGGCAGCTGCCTGCGCACGAACGAATCGGACAATGGTTTGGCATGGAAGGCGGATGGCTGGCGAAGATTGTCCGACCGGTCGCCAATCATCATTTTTGGATACATACCCGTTCTGCCTTTTTGTCCAATAGCTCGTGAATTACACTTCAATTATCTGATCAAGAAGGAGTGTAAGAAATGGCAAGGACAAAAGCAGAAGAACTGGCGACCAATCGATTTCAGATGATTGCGCCCCTATTGAATGAGAAATTGGATGCCCAGGAGCTGAAAAAGCTTCGCGGACAAATTTGTGAAAGCAATGGGCTGTCCGAACGGACCATCCGGCGCTACGTCGCGCAATTTAAGAAGGATGGCTTTGAAGGGCTGAAACAGAAACCGTATCGTTCGGTGCCGCGTGAACAACAAGACAACGTGGTGGAACAGGCGATTCACTTAAGACGAGAAGTCCCGAGCCGGAGCATCACCTCGATCATCCAGATTCTTGAGTGGGACGGTGTTGTCGCAAAAGGCGAACTGAAGCGCAGTACGTTACAGGAACGCTTGTCAAAATTGGGGTATAGCGCACGCCAAATGAGGATGTACCATGAGACATCCGGAGCCGTACGGCGATTCCAGAAACGTCGTCGAAATGCCTTATGGCATTCGGATATCAAATACGGACCTTATTTACCGATTGGTCCGAACGGAACGAAAAAACAGGTCTATATGGTAGCGTTCCTTGATGATGCGACCCGTTTCCCTCTTCATGTGGCGTTCTATCCAATGTTGGATGCGCGTTGCGTTGAAGAGGCGTTTCGCGAATCCATCCGGAAACATGGAGTGCCGGAAAGCGTCTACTTCGATAACGGAAAACAGTACCGCAACAAATGGATGGCACGGACCTGTTCAAAGCTCGGGACCCGACTTCTTTACGCTCGACCTTACTCACCGGAATCGACCGGAAAAGTCGAACGGTTCAACCGAACCTTTGACGAGTTCCTCCAGGAAGTCAGGCTCGAAGAACCAAAAACCGTCGATGAACTGAACGCCTGGGCGGATATCTGGGTGAAAGAGCGGTACGTTCACAAAGAGCACAGTGCGCTTAACGGCAAGACGCCGTTCGAAGCATTTCGCAGTGAAGCGACACGGATTCGTTCAGTTTCAGCAGAAGAGCTGGCCCATGCCTTTCTCCACGCGGAGACGCGTAAGGTCGACAAATCCGGCTGCATCAGTTTCCAAGACCGAAAATATGAAGTCGGCCTCAATTTTGTCGGCTGCAAAGTGGAAATTACGTTTGATCCGCAGGACACCCGCGAGTTGATCGTCGATTTTCCGGGCTATGACAGCTGGAAAGCGCGGGAAATGGTCATCACGGAGAAGACTGGAAAACGGCCATCGCTGCCGGAGAAAATGACGAAAGAACCTGCCGGTTCGTCGCGTCTTCTGCAAGGTGCCAAAAAAGTGAACGCAGACCGCAAGGCATCCGCCGTCACACCGAGTGTTCCTGCCGTAAGCTTTCGGAACATCGGAAAGGGTGGTGTAGAACATGTTTGAATCGTTCTTTGAGATGAAGGCAACGCCGTTCTCACGCGACATCCCGACTGCCGAACTGTACGAATCGAATCAACTGGAAGAAATCATTGGCCGTCTGAACTATGCCGCAGAAAGACAACTGTTCGCGGTGATGACCGGAGAATGCGGACTAGGTAAGACCACCGCGATCCGCCGGTTCACCGATCAATTGGATCCTTCTCGTTTTAAACTGCTTTATCTTTCAGACACCAAATTGACACCGCGTCATTTCTACAAAGGCATGTTGGAGCAGCTGGGGCTCGAATCCAAGTTCTACCGGGGCGATGCCAAACGCCAACTACATCGGGAAATCGAACTGATGAAAGGCATCCACAAGCTGACACCTGTCTGTGTGGTAGATGAAGCTCATCTACTCGACCGGGAGATGTTGGAGGAAGTGCGATTCCTCTTGAATTTCCGAATGGATGCGCAGAGCCCGATGGCGCTCATCATGGTTGGACAGACGGAACTGTGGGATCGTCTTCAGATGCAGTCTTTCGCGGCCATCCGCCAGCGGATTGATATCCAATTCCGGCTGCACCATCTAGACCGTTCAGAGACCGAACAATACTTGAACAAACACCTCGCGTATGCGGGCGTCGGACGAGACATTTTCAGCGAATCCGCGATTGACGAAGTGTTCAGCTATTCGAGCGGCGCATCGCGCCTCATCAACAAGTTGGCAACGCACTGCCTTTTATTTGCGGCACAGAATGGAAATCGCATCATCGACGACCGAATGGTGAAGAAAGTGATCGAGGGAGAACTGGCCTAGTCCAGTTCCCCCTCGTTTTCTTCTATTTATTGGACATCAAAGCCGTCAGGTTTGGGACAAAAAGAACCATCAATTTCTAGACAAAATCAGGCGTCAATAACAATAGTGTTTCTTTTCAATGACTCGGAGCCGTTCAAGTTCCTCTTTTCCATTCTCTTTCACTTTACTATCCCGTTTGGAGTGCAGCCCTTCTGTACCTTCAAGCTGGTAACGGCGTAACCAATTGTTCAGGGTCCCCGTTGAGATTTGCATTTCGATGGCGACGACCACTTTATGGCGATTTTGATAGATTACCTGTTTCACGGCATACAGCTTCTCTTCCACCGTATGATGCGCTTTACGCTTTTTTGATTTCCCGTTTCCCAACTGCCACACCCCTTATATACATAATTTTATACAATAAATCGTACACTATATCTCTACTTTAAGGGGGTTGAGCACTTTGTTCCGTACAATACCCACATAATTTATAGATGTGCATAAAATCAAAAAGCCACACCTGCAAAGTTGATACAGCAAGTGTGGCAATGTATAGAATATAAACCGTTGTGCATTGTCAGAATATTTTATAATTGTTTTTTACACAGGGACGCGATTTTACGATTTTAATGGTGGATACTATGGGTTTGACTGAGCTTGTAACCAATTAAAGTTTTAGTAATAGTACTTGAGTCAAGCAAAAAATTGATGCCATTCATTATTTCCTCTTCTGTAAACCTGTTTGCTTTGTCATCAGACCAGCGCTTAAATTCTTCAATAATTTCATCCTCTGTTAATTCTTCTTTTACTTTTAAAAGATAAGTAATAGTAGATAAGCATTCTAATTCACTATTATTACTAATAGTATTTACATATTCTGCAGCTTCTTTTATATATGGCTCTAATGTATTTAATTTGGATTCAATATTATTACTGATAAGTTTATTATATAAAATCTTATATGCTTCATCAGTATTCTGCACCCCATGGTATTTCTGAAATTCTTTAATGTTCTTACTGATAATAGCAATAGAATTATCATAAGGACCGTATTTATGTTTCTTAAAATTAAAATATTGTTGCCCAGAAAAAATGTCCATATAGAAAGCTGTTTTCTGAAGTCTTAACGTATCAAACTTATTTAGTCGATGTTTTATATTCATCAAAACTAATGCAGACAAGCTAAGGTTAGGCTCTGCTTTTGGTTGTGATATAAAGTTTTGAGATGGTTCATAAATGTAAATCTCAACTTTCTTATCAACTGCTATCATTTTTCTCTCGATTAATTTCTTCACTTCAGACCAAATAAGACCGCCATTACCACTCCCTAATGGAGGTACAGCAATCGATTGAATATTTAATTCTTCGATTAATAATAAAAGATCATCTAGTCCTTTATCAATGTATTCGATTTTGGACTTTTCTCTCCATTTATTCTTTGTGGGAAAGTTGATAATGGTTTTTCCGTCTTCTACAAAATAATGTAACTTTCCAATTT
>JBFEIJ010000139.1:0-4327 GCA_041553775.1 Planococcus sp. (in: firmicutes) | reverse complement strand
AGCACCCCTTCCGGCAGAAAGGTGTTAATTACCGGGAGTCCTCTTTTCAATGAGGCAGGCGAAGTAGAATTCGTTATCAGCTATTCCTACGAAATGTCGGAACTCTTATTGATGAAAGATTATCTGCAGACATTGGAAACTGAAATGTCTAAAGTGAAAAGCGAATTGGCTCATTTACGGGATCAGCAATTGCAAGTCCAAGGCTGCATCATGGAAAGCAATTCGTCTCAACGAGCTGTGAAAACGGCAGTCAAAGCGGCTCGTCTCGAAGTACCGATTGTCATTCAAGGGGAGCATGGCACCGGCAAAACCGCTCTTGCGAAGTTTATCCATTCCCAAAGCTTGCGGAGTGAAGAAGCTTTCATCGAAGTCGACTGCAATTCCATTCCGGAATCGGTTTTTGACATCAGTTTTACCGGCTTGGACGAAAATGGCTATCTGACGTTAGCAGCAGGCGGCACGCTCGTGCTCAATGACATTGACCAACTTTCCTCCGCTTCACAAACAGCACTTTTTAACATCTTGCAACGACCGCATGACGTGCGCATTATTGCGATTAGCGGAACGCATTTGGAGAAAGCGGTTACAGAAGGCCGTTTCCGTGAAGATCTGTTTTACATGCTTCACCTCGCTTCGATTGAGCTGAAACCGCTGCGCGAACGGTCGGAAGATTTGGACCGCGCCATCAGCAAATTCCTTGCTGAGCTGAACATCAAATACAGCGAAGAAAAGCAAGTGACCGATGATGTCTATTTCCATTTGCTTCAACTGCCATGGGAAGGCAATTTTCGTGAATTAAAAAACGTGTTAGAACGAAGTTTTATCGAAAGCGAATCGCAGCTCGTCACACTCGATGACTTACCGGTGAAATACCAACCGGATGCAAGTGAACGCATCGGCATCGAACTTGATGGCCAGACGCTGCCGCATATCCTTGATTCAATTGAGAAGAAAGTTTTGCTTAATGCACAGAAACGCTACAAGACAACGACTGAAATGGCCAATGTCCTTGGAATCAGCCAGCCTTCTGTTGTCCGCAAGCTGAAAAAATACTCAAGCATACCGTTAGGAGATGACAGTGAATGACTATCGCCAAAGAACAAAACTGGCAACATCTAGTGGGATCGATCGGCAACTTCCTTGCGCCAAGCATGGCGAAAGACCATCCAAATCTACCTGTCGTCAAAGCGGAAGGCTGCTATTATTACGGAGTTGACGGCAAGCAATACCTGGATTTCACTTCCGGCATCGCAGTTGAAAATGTTGGGCACCGCCACCCGAAAGTCGTTCAAGCAATCAAAGACAGTGCCGACCATTTGGTACACGGACCGTCCGGGGTCATCATTTACGAATCGATTTTGAGATTGGCGTATGAATTGCAGCAAATCATGCCGCCGAAACTCGATAATTTCTTTTTTGCCAATAGCGGCACAGAAGCGATTGAAGGTGCGATCAAACTGGCCAAATACGTAACGAAACGGCCATATACCGTATCGTTCACCGGCTGTTTCCACGGTCGTTCAATTGGTGCCCTTAGCGTCACGACATCGAAAAGCAAATACCGGAAATTCCTGCAGCCTTCTTGGCTGACTTACCAATTGCCTTATGCCCATCCTGATGATTTGCCAGAAGGCGCAGTGCCGGAAATCTTCTTTCCTGAAAAACTGGAACGCGACGTTGAAAAATTGTTTGCGCATCAAGTGACACCGGAAGAAGTGGCATGCATCATTTTGGAACCGGTATTAGGTGAAGGCGGCTATATCATTCCGCCAAAAGAATGGCTGGCAAAAATTCGTGAAATTTGCGACCGTCATGGCATCCTACTTATTTTCGACGAAGTGCAAACAGGCTTCGGCCGCACGGGCGAATGGTTCGCTGCTCAAACGTTCGGTGTGACACCAGATATTATGGCCATCGCCAAGGGCATTGCTGCGGGCCTTCCACTCAGCGCAACGGTCGCATCGAAAGAGTTGATGGCACAATGGCCGCTTGGCACGCACGGTACAACGTTCGGCGGTAATCCGATTGCTTGTTCGGCAGCCCTTGCTTCTCTTGGCATCATCAAAGACGAGAAGCTTCTCGAAAACTCACGCAATATGGGTGCCTATGCTGTTGATCAGCTCCAAGAGTTGCAAGCCAAGCATCACATCATTAAGAATATTCGCGGTGTCGGTTTAATGATTGGCATTGAATTGCAGAATCCTGTTACAGGCAAACCAGACGGTGATGCCGTTATGGATGTGCTCGATGGCTGCTTGCAGCGTGGTGTATTATTCTACCTTTGCGGTAATTCTGGGGAAGTCATTCGCATGATTCCTCCATTAACTATTACAAAAGAACAAATCGACCACGGCATTAACGTACTCGACCAGGCATTAACTGCCTACAAACCAAAGGGGGAAAACACATGACAACGATTCAAAGCGAAAAAAAGGCGATTTCGCCATCCGCTACGTGGAAATTTCTGATTCCATCACTGATCGGTGCACTTTTATTTCTGTTTCCTATTTCTTATAACGATCAAATTACGATTGGAGTCGGCATTTTAGCGTCAATCTTGCTGAAAACCTTTGGCTCGGTTATTCCCGCATTCATTTTATTCTTACTTGGCGTATCCGCTGTCACAACAGTTGTTGCAACAATTGCCAAGCCGAACTTTGTTAAAACTTCACCGTTCTTACGTTCGCTTTTCATCACGGGTCCTTTCGGATTGATCGTTCGCGTAACCGGTTTTGCATTCGGATTGATGGCGTTCTATGAAATCGGTCCAGCTGCACTTTCTTCCCGCAATACGGGTGGCGTCGTGTTATACGATTTGGCACCGGTCCTGCTGACTTGGTTCTTATTTGCTGGTATCCTTTTACCACTCCTCGTGGAATTTGGATTGATGGAATTTGTCGGAACTTTAGTTAATAAATTCATGCGCCCTGTCTTCACTTTGCCAGGACGCTCATCGATTGATGCGATGGCCTCTTGGATGGGTGCTGCACCCGTTGGCGTTTTGGTAACAATGAAACAGTATGACGAAGGTTATTACACGAAGCGCGAAGCTGCTGTTATCGCTACGACGTTCTCGATCGCGTCAGTCGCATTCAGCTTGGTTGTTGCAAACGTTGTCGGGATTGGCCATTTGTTCTTGCCGTTCTACCTGGCTGTCTCAGTCGCTTGCGTAGTGGCTGCCATCATCATACCGCGTATTCCGCCGCTATCTCTGAAAAAAGATGAATATTACGAACCTGTTGGCAAGCAAGTCGACGACACGATTCCTGAAGGCGTATCATTGGTTAAATGGGGCTTTGAAGAAGCTCGCCGCAAAGCGAGCAACGCGCCAGGCCCGAAAAAACTTGTGCAAACGGGTGTTGAAACTGTGATGGACATTTGGCTCGCTTTGATTCCACTCGTTATGGCACTTGGTACACTTGCATTGGTCGTTGCGGAATACACACCGCTGTTTAAGATCATTTCTTACCCGTTAATCCCGGTGTTGACGCTTCTTGGTATACCGGAAGCCGCTGAAGCTGCACCTACTTTGCTAGTCGGTTTTGCGGACATGTTCTTGCCTGCCATACTCGGTAGCGGTATCGAAAGCGAAATGACGCGTTTCGTTCTTGCTGGTGTCTCGCTGACTCAGATCATCTATATGTCGGAAATCGGCATCTTGATCTTGCGCTCGAACATCCCGGTGAAATTCTGGGAACTGGCTGTCATCTTTGTCCTACGTACAGTTATCACATTGCCGATCATCGTTCTTTTCGCACATATCTTTGCTTAATCGTTGATCAACGGCAGTTTGCAGTAAAATGAAAAATCCGCTCCTGGGAATGTTTCAATTCCTGAGAGCGGATTTTTCGTTTTGCTTGAATGAGGTTAACATTCCATGAACAGGGAAAACAATGGACAAAGACCGAAAGGATGATCGAGCATGAAAAACAAAACAGTTGCGGGGCTCCTTGGTATTTTTCTCGGAGACTTCGGCATTCATAAATTCTATTTAGGCAAACCCGGCATGGGCATCTTGTATTTACTCTTCTCTTGGACAGCAATACCTGCAGTGATCGGATTTATTGAAGGGGTCATGTACCTCTTATCTTCAGAAGAGGATTTCCAGAGAAAACACGGCAAACGTTATTAATTTTTTAAAGCATGCATTCCGCATATTTGCGGCTTGCATGCTTTTTTAGTTCTGCGGAAATGCAAAAATACTGCAATGGCTTGCAGCATTTTAACAGTCAAAAGTCTTTAGATGAAAATAATTTTGGTAATGGATGAATAACTGGAGTAAGGCCAAACGATAGGAATGGCGATTCGTTCGTTTCGAAATATCGTT
>JBFEIJ010000138.1:0-4598 GCA_041553775.1 Planococcus sp. (in: firmicutes) | reverse complement strand
CTAGCCCTCTCCCTTAACCACTGGACAATTGTCCAAACTTGTGTTCGCTGCAAAAATTTATTAAAATGTAATGTGAAAGGCGGGCTATAAATGAGATTAGTGAATTGGAGCTACGCAAAGCGCTATAATATTAAAGCTATTTTTGATGAGTTTCCACACGTTGTCGTTTGGTTCCGTCAAATCGGAGGCTATTATTTCATCTATACAATGAAAGGGCTGACGAAAGAACACATTCCTGAAAGACGCGATTATGTACGCATGGAATACTTACTGAATAAAGACCTCGGTTTGCTCGAAGCTTATAAAGAACGTAAATATAAAATGTGAGATCGACATATGAAAAATGCATGAACCGAAATAATTTGTAATTTACTTATAATTTTTTACTGATAACGCATTAAGTTTATCGCAGTCTGCAGCCGATTGCTATCGATTTAAATGGGATTCATGGTATACTATTCTTATTGTGAAATTTGGGAGGTACTTAAAAAATGATAGCAGTAAATGATGTAAGTCTTCGCTTTGGAGACCGTAAACTTTTTGAAGATGTAAACATCCAATTCAACCCGGGCAATTGCTACGGATTGATTGGTGCAAATGGTGCCGGCAAATCGACATTCATCAAAATCCTTTCCGGCGAGCTTGACGCTCAATCTGGTAACGTCTACATGGGATCAGGCGAACGCTTAGCCGTATTAAAACAGGATCACTTTGAATACGAAGAATTCCCAGTACTTGAAACGGTAATTATGGGACATAAAAAATTATACAAAATCATGTCTGAAAAAAATGCCATTTATATGAAAGAAGATTTTTCTGATGAAGATGGCATGCGCGCTGCTGAACTTGAAGGCGAATTCGCTGAATTGAACGGCTGGGAAGCAGAGTCTGAAGCTGCGATCTTGCTGCAAGGTCTAGGCATTACTGAAGAGCTTCATGACAAAAAAATGGCTGAACTTTCAGGTTCTGATAAAGTGAAAGTGCTCTTAGCACAAGCTTTGTTCGGCAAACCGGATGTATTGTTACTGGATGAGCCAACCAACCATTTGGACTTGAAAGCCATCCAATGGTTGGAAGAATTTTTGATCAACTTTGACAACACCGTTATTGTCGTTTCCCATGACCGTCACTTCCTAAACAAGGTTTGCACACATATCGCTGACTTGGATTTCGGTAAAATTCAATTATATGTAGGGAACTATGATTTCTGGTACGAGTCAAGCCAATTGGCAACACGTTTGGCTTCTGATCAGAACTCGAAAAAAGAAGAAAAAATCAAAGAGCTTCAAGCCTTTATTGCCCGTTTCTCCGCTAACGCTTCCAAGTCGAAGCAAGCGACGTCACGGAAAAAAATGCTTGATAAGATTGAACTAGATGACATCCGCCCTTCTTCACGTAAATATCCGTTTGTGAATTTCACGATCGGCCGTGAAATCGGCAACGATGTACTAACAGTAAAAGATCTTAGCCAGACAGTGGATGGCAAGCAATTATTGAACAACATCAGCTTCAATATGGGCAAAGATGATAAAATCGTGCTGATCGGCGATCCGCTTGCAAAATCAGCATTGCTGCGTATTTTAGCAGGTGAAGATGAGCCGACTACAGGATTTAGCCGCTGGGGTGTAACGACTTCACGTGCGTACTTGCCGATTGACAACTCCGCTTATTTTGAAGGCAATGAACAATCGCTTGTTGACTGGCTGCGTCAGTACTCTCCTGATGATGAAAGCGAAACATTCTTGCGCGGATTCCTTGGCAGAATGCTATTTTCTGGCGAAGAAGTGAAAAAGAAACCTTCTGTATTATCAGGAGGCGAGAAAGTTCGCTGCATGCTGTCGAAAATGATGCTATCACATTCTAACGTTCTTTTATTGGACGAGCCGACCAACCACTTGGATCTTGAATCGATTCAAGCGTTGAACAACGGTATGATTGCCTTTAAAGGCGCAATGGTCTTCACTTCCCATGACCATCAGTTTATCCAAACGGTTGCAAACCGCGTAATTGAAATCCGAGAAGACGGTTCAATTTTGGACAAACAGTTAACCTATGATGATTTCCTTGAATGGAAAGATGCACAAGGCATTTTAAACTAATCACATGAAAGACCGTAGCTAATCGAAGCTACGGTCTTTTTTGTTAAGTTATTTCATAAAACGATTTACTAAGCGGCCTGCAGGAATTTTGGATACCCATTTACTGCCGGAATTGGAAACGTTCCGAACGACCGATAAGAGCTCTTGGTCGCCCGCCCAATGTTCTTCTATCACTTCAACCGGGAATTTGTTCAATAAGGTGTTAACGATAAATACGGCCACGACCACATCATCTAGAAAGCCGCCCGGGCCCACCAATAGCTCTGGCAAGAAATCAATCGGCGCAAAAAAGTATAAGATACCTGCTCCTATTTTTCCTTTGCTCGTGCCATCAATGCGGCTGTCCAACATTAACTTGCTAAGCAAATGGAATAAATCCGGAGCCAACAATACATATTGCCCTAGCTTTCCGACTGCTCCAGGACGATCATCCAACCAAACTTGAATCCTGTTTCTCAGTTTTCGGTAAAAATCGTCTTGCTCCCGCGAACTTGGAAGCGGTTTTTTCAAAAATTCCTCGCCCATATGATGTCATGCCCCCTATTTGTAATCTGATTCTATGATTAGAATTTTAATGTTACATTCGTCGCAATGCGCTCTTTTTCCGGATTCCCTTCAACTGGGATAAATTCCACTTCCTGCCCTTCCATCAGCACCGAAAAATCACCAATATTCGAATGCTCGGAATGCGTATAAAATATTTCTCCGTTTTCGCCTTTAATGAATCCAGAACTTTTGTCCCTATCGAATGATACTACTATACCTTCCATCTAAAAATCCCTCCTAATATTCACGAAACTCTTAATAAGATTTTATACCCTTAATGACCTCTATCTTAAACTAAAGTCTTTTTGACAAATTAAAAAGAGCCGCTCATAAAAAGCGGCCCCACCTAACAATTCATTGCTTATTAATTTACGCCAACAGCTGTGAAAGCTGCTTTGACACTTGATACTTCTGCACTTGATGCGCCGTAAAGATCTGTTGCTGCTTGTACAGCAGAAGCGCGGTAATGGCTATAGTTAGAGCTTGGTGTTAAATAAAACGTCAAAGTTCGGTAGAAGATATCAGCTGACTTGTCTCTTCCGATTCCTGCAACGGATACACCGTAATGCGTGCCGCCATTAGCTAATAAGTACGCAGCTTTATTGCTGATACCGGAGTTGATATGAACGCCGCCGTTATCGCCTGAACCTGTATAACGTTTCGAATAATGATCCGGATCGCCATTAAGCGTTGGATCTGCCATTGAACGAAGCGCATCTCCAGGAGTTCCTGGTGTATAAATGTCTTCACCAATCAACCAGTCTGGATTGTTATTTGCATGGAACTCAACAATCGTACCGAAAATATCCGACATCGACTCATTGATCGCACCTGATTCGTTTTGATAAATCAAGTCTGCTGTCGTGTCTGTTACAGCATGCGTCAATTCATGCGCAACCACATCAAGTCCGCCTGAAAGTGAAGTGAACTGCACACCGTCGCCATCGCCATAGACCATCTGAGATCCGTTCCAGAACGCATTATTATAGCTGCGGCCATAATGTACAGTGGAAATCATTTGTGCGCCGTTGCCGTCATAGCTATTGCGGTTATGTTTATTTTTATAATAATCATATGTCTGAGCTGCATAAGCGTGTGCATCTACTGCTGCCGCATCATATGAAGCATTGTAAACGTTGTCTGCATCTAACCATAATGAGCCTGGAAGACGCGTTCGGTTGCTCGCATCATATGTGAAAATTCCGCCGCCGCGAGTTTTATCCGCTAAATAAGATCCATTGCTATTAACCGTCGTATTAAACGTTTTCGTATCGCCCAATACGCCTTTACCTGTTGCAGTTGTATTTGTTCCAGACGGCGCTGTTACACCGCTAGACGGTTTAGCTCCATCAAGCTGGTCATAAGAATTTAAAACTTTTCCGGTTTTTGCATCGATAAAGTACTGGAAATTTCCTGGAGTTGGATAAAGGAATTGGAATTCTGCGCTATAAGCGTATTTCGCTTCTCCACCGTCCATATAAACCGTTAATTGCGGGCCTACTTGTTTATCGATTTCTACATCTTCGCTTACCTTAGCTTTCAAGTCTTCTAATGCAGCGGTCGTCGCTTGATAAGGCTTGACAGTAGCCCCTTTTTTCAATAAAGCTTTATTGAATAATTCAGGTGATAATGTGCCTGATACTGCAGTTAAAACGCCTTCTTTGTCAACAGTTGCAGAAACAACAGATCCAAAAACAGGAACGCCTTTAAAGGTTTGCTGAATTTTTAGATTTGTCATGCCCAGGTTATCCGTTGATTCATCTAACACTTTAAAATTGGCTGCAGATCCTTTGCCAATCTTGTAAAGACCTTCTTTCTGTTCAAGATATGTAAAGACAATTTCTTTTGCACCTTTATTAGAAGGCAATGTCAATTGTCCTGTAACCAAATCAGCTGTATTGCTTTTCGCGTTCACGTGTACATTTTCAGATACGGCATTTGTTGGAGACGCAT
>JBFEIJ010000137.1:0-4886 GCA_041553775.1 Planococcus sp. (in: firmicutes) | reverse complement strand
TCCGACGACAAGTGTTGTATCCGTGACTTGATTAATCTTTTCATTCAGTTTAGAATTCATTTTGGAGTCCTCCTTGGTATCAATTTAGGGGTCATTTCTCGTTCGGATTTGACACCCCACATCATACCAAGAGGGCTCTTTTTGTTTCAATCCCCCGAAAATTCTTCTAACAGGAATGCTCCTATAGAATATTAACCCGTAATAAGTTGGATCTTAAAAAGTACTTATAGCTTGATGCACTTTATCAGTTTAAAGAATAAATTAAGTATAGATAAAATTTATACCTAAAAAAACATAAAGTTGAGACTATTTTCTTTTCAGAAAACTCCCTCAACTTTATGTTAATAGAAATTTCTCACTTAGTGAACTAATATATCGACTGCCTTTTAATCTCTCATCATGTATCTTATCATTCGTATGAAGTCTTAATTTTATTTATTTTTCACAACATATAACCAATATCTGAAGCGGTTGTCGGGTAGGCGAAAATCATTTGCTTCAAATCGCTTGCCTTTAAATTGAATTGGATGGCCGTGGCAAAGAGATTGATTAGTTCATCCGCTTCTTCACTGATCAAATGGGCGCCTAAAATAAGGTCCGTTTCTTCATCAATGAGCACTTTCACCATTGCGTGCTGTTCATTTGTCCGCTTGTAGGTGTACCATTCGGATGTGTCTTTGTTCACAACTTTAACCTTGTGTCCTGCTGCTGTCGCCTGTTTTTCAGACATTCCAACCGCTGCTAGTTTCGGAAGCGTAAACACTACCGTCGGCATCACTTTATAACTCGGGATTTTGTGGTTTCCTTTTAATAAATTCGAAGCCACGGTATGAGATTCCATTGAAGCAATCGGCGTCAACGGCAATCCGTCTGTTGCCGCTGCATCTCCTGCTGCATAGACACGGGGATTGCTGACACTTTGCAGAAATTCATTTACAGAGACTCCATTTTTTTCACGTTTGACGTTACCTTTTTCGAGTTGCATTTCATCGATAGCTGGTACTCGTCCCGCTCCGTGAATCACCAAATCGCTCTCGAATTCGAGCGTTTCATCTCCTTTTTTTCCAGTAACGATGAAACTTGAACCTTTTTTAACGATTGAAGCCACTTCAGTATTGAGATGAACCTGAATGCCAAGTTCTTTCGATTTGGCCATCATCAATTCAACCAATTCCGCATCAAAGTTTTCCAGTGGCCGGTCTCCTCGGTGGACAATGTGCACTTCTGATCCGGCACGCGCTGCGATATGAGCAAATTCAAATGAGATATAGCCACCGCCTGCAAACAGCAATTTCTTTGGTAGTTTATCCAATTCCAAGAATTCGTCGCTGAAAATAAGATGTTCCGATCCGTCGATGGGAAGATCCACAGGTTTTGCACCGTTCGCGATCAGGATGTTCTTGCCTTTCAAGATGTCATCGCCAACTTGGATTTCTTCCTCACTTACGAAAGAAGCCAAACCGTGAAAAGTGTGAATGCCAGCCTTCTGGAATCCCTCCAACCGGTTTTCAGGCACTGGTTCAGTAAAAGTCCGTTTGAAAGCCATCAATTCGTTCCAGTCGATGGTGGCATTAGACGCGATGCCCTTGCCTTTCATTCTTTTTGCGTTTTCCACGATAGACGCAGCTCCGATCAACACTTTTTTCGGATCGCATCCGCGCAGCGCACAAGTGCCGCCAAATGGCCTGGCATCGATGATAGCCACTTCCCAACCCGCCTTTTTGCATTTCATCGCAGCGGTTGAACCGCCCGAACCCGTTCCTATTACAATCAAATCAAAATTCTTTTGCATATGATGCATCTCCTTTTCGATTAGCTTGATTTACTTTTCGTTTAATTTTCAAAACAGCTTTACAGATTAGAAATTAATAAACTACCTCTCAGCCTGCACAGCAGGATAATTGAGAGACATCTTTATCGAATGTAAGGGCGGCTAATTTGACACCTTCAGCCATCGTTAAATACGGCGCTAAGGTGTCGGTTAAGTTTTCAATTGTCAATCCGAATTTCACAGCTAGAGTAACCGCATAGATGACGTCTCCAGCATTTTCTGCCACAATGTGACCACCCAATAATTTCCGTGTTTTCGCATCGACTACCAATTTAAATACGCCACTCGTTTCTTGATTGACTTGCGCTCTCGGCACTGCAACTAGCGGCAGAACAGAAGTTAATACGTCATAGCCTTGATCTTTCGCTTGTTGTTCTGTCAACCCGACGGTGGCGACTGCTGGTGATGAAAACGTGACTCCTGGCACCACATTCAAGTCGATTTTCACTTGTTGTCCGCCAACTGCATTGCTCGCGGCCACTCGTCCTTGGTAAGCTGCCACATAAACAAATTGCGGGCTTAATGTCACATCCCCTGCAGCATAAATGCGCTCATTTGTAGTTTTAGCAAAGTCGTTTATGCGAATTTCTCCGTAGCTTCCTGTCTTGACACCCGCAGTTTTCAAATTCAACAAATGTGTATTGGGCGTTCGTCCAGCTGCAATCAATAATTGATTCGATTCGATCATTTGTTTTTCACCATTTACCACAGCATGCACTTTCTTTATGTCTCCCACTTGCTCGACACGCTCATATGCAGCATCTGTCATGATACGAATCCCTTGCGCCGTCAATGCGTTTGTCAATGCCTCTGAAATTTCAGGATCGTATTTCTTGAACAGTTTTGAACTTCTTTGCATAAGCGTCACTTCTGATCCAAGCTGGTGGAATAATTGACCTAACTCAACACCGATATAGCCTGATCCAATGACAGTTAAACGCTTCGGCAGCTTTGTCAGTTCCAACAAGCTTGTACTAGTCAAATAATCCACTCGGTCTAACCCTTCAATGTCCGGTATAGCCGGTGCCGCTCCTGTCGCGATCAAGAAGCGTTTCGCTGTTAATTTTTTGCCGGCTACTACGATGGTCTTGTCGTCTATAAACTTCGCTTCGCCTTTAATCAATTCAATACCGTAATCATCGATCAAATCGACGTATTTCTTGTTGCGGAGATCCGTCACCAGGTAATCCTTCTGATTAACCAATGACGCCAAATCGACTTCGCCAGCAGAAGTTTGCAAACCGTGAAACGGATTGCTGTGGGCCATGTGATTGACTTCCCCGGCACGCAATAATGCCTTTGAAGGGACACAGCCGATATTCACACATGTTCCTCCAACCGTTCCTTTTTCAATCATCGCCACTTTTACACCATGCTTTACGGCTTCGATTGCTGAAGAAAACGCTGCTCCGCCTGAACCAATAATGATGTAATCATATTCCGCCTCCCCAGCTTGCGCTTTTGATGTTGTAATTTCTTCCGATTGTTTCTGACGATAATTAGCATCTGCAATTGCTTTTTCTGCCCCTTCTACCTTTATGTCCTCAGGTAATTGAAATTTTGCTTCTCCTTTTTTGAAATCAGCTTGCACTTCTTTAGCACCGATGCCTTCAAGTGCTTTGATAATATGCTTTTCACAACCTGTACAAGTCATCCCTTCAACATCCATTTGAAACTTTTCCATCGTCTATTCCTCCTCCATCAAAACGTCGATTATGGGGCAATCATGCATTTCTTTCTCACTCGGACACCGCTCTTTCAACTTGCCCAACATCCGTTCAACTCGCTTCAATTCCTCGATTTGTTTTTGGACTTCCACTTCTTTTCTGGACACAAAATCGAACATATCTTCACAGCGAACAGTGTCTTTATCGACTACTCCTAATAATTTATAGATTTCATTTAAGGAAAACCCTAAATCCTGCAACCGCCGAATAAATCCGACCCGTTTAATCGTATCATCCGAATAAATTCGGTATCCTGCATGGTTGCGTGCAGGTTCTTGTAATAATGTTTTTTTTTCGTAATAGCGGATGGTTTCCTTGTTTACGTTACATAAGTCGGCCAATTCACTGATTCGGTAGCTCAATTTTCTCACCTCAAAAAAAGTATAAACCATGTACCTTGGTACATGGTCAACCGACAAGCATTTGTTTAAAAAACTCAATATGTTGTTATTTTATTATTTCCAGTCCTCGCTAAATAAATGGCAGAAGCCAACTAATAATATTTACCCTAAATTAAGCAAATGAAAATCAAATCCATGAATTTTTTTATAAATCTACAGACTTTAAAAAAAGAAGCAACTAAGGCTGCTTCTTTTGTTTGTTCTAAATTTAATTGATTGATTGTTTTGGAGTAGTAAGTTGTGGCCAAATCGAATTCCATTTCTTTTCATTTAAACGATTGTCTAAAATGATCATTCGCTCTTTATTGTCTTTAAAATAGGGTGTTGGTTTTATACATCCATTCACTGCGTCTTCAATGCCATGGGGCGCTAATAAGATGACCTTATTGGCCTTATCCAATTTCACGCCCAAAGCCGTTGCCGTCTCTGGAAATTTTGCAATTGCATCAGCTGCAGATGTATAAGGTTCAATCTTATTTACTTTATGCATACGAGCTTCATTTTTAGCTGACCATGGAATAGGTGCACACAATTCGTGCAGCTTGGCTTCTATTTTCTTTTCTGCTGATTCACATCTATTTGTGTCATCGTAATAAATCACGTCAATATCTGATAACGGTGTTCGAGTGTCAAATCCATGCACAGCGACCCAAATTTTCGATCGCACAAATCCGGCACATATCCACCAATCCGGTAGATCCAATTTGCTTACAGTTTTCAGTATCTCCATCATCCACTCGTCGTTTTCAATCATACTTATCAGGTCCGATTCACTTTTGACTATCAAGCTCATACCCCTTTTCTCTGTTCTCAACGTTGTCATTTGCTGAAACGAATATTACCGGAAGTGCGGCTATGGCTCTCACTTTATCATCATCTGAATCAGCACCCGCTCTGATCTTAGCGCAGAGTTCGAGACCATTCATC
>JBFEIJ010000136.1:0-4925 GCA_041553775.1 Planococcus sp. (in: firmicutes) | reverse complement strand
TTATGGTAAGCTGGACATAACTCATGACAGAACCTCCGTGTAGTGTTGGTGTGGTAACTTACATTTTACACGAGTCTGTCATGGGCCTTTTTTGTTTTCAGCGAGTGTTGCACTTAATATTACAATTCATCAATTAAAAAAAGACAGGACTTGGCGGTAACATTGCCTCGTCTTGTCTTGCCATATCACAAAGCTTAATGGGCATGACGCCACTTTGTGTTACTGGGATTTAATAAAATGCAACGCGCTGACTAACCATTTGCCATTTTCTTTTTTAAAGACAACGACTTGTCTTCCCGTCTGATTGATCACTTTATTGGAATTCGGTTCTTTCATTTCCACGTTGATTGTTGCATAAACTTCGGCGCGTCCTGCTTCGTATTTAACGATCGTTTCATCGGAGGTGGAGTACTGGGTATCGTACGCTGCAAAAGCTTCTTCCAATGCCTTTTGGTCTTCCTCACGGTCAAAACTTTCCGGATTTTCAGCCACTGTGGCCATATAGCGGTCCGTATCTTCAGCATTGAACGCATCAATGTATTCTTTATAAGATGCTAAAATCGCTTTTTCTTCGTCATTTGGCACTTCCGCCTGTTTCACGTTGCCTTCATCATCAAGCGTGAATCCGACTTCACCATTTTCTTCGAGGCCATGACCGATCGCATTATTCTCAGCGTTGGCGTTGCCGTCTTCCGAAGAATTGCTGTTTTCTTTCGCTTTTTCTCCATCGGAGCATCCTGCTAATACAAAGATGAGCGCTGTAGCAACTAAATATTTTTTCATCTCACATTCCTCCTGCCGTCAATTTTGCCATAGCCCTGCTCCGATTACAATGAAGAAACTGTGTCCAAATGCATAAAAAAAAGCCTGCTTGTTCAGCAGGCTACCATTTTTAGCGGACTTCCACCCAGCCATTTTTAATTGCAGTAACGACAGCTTGTGTGCGGTCGTTCACTTGCATTTTTTGAAGAATGCTGGAAACGTGGTTTTTTACCGTTTTTTCAGAGATGAACAAGGTTTCCCCGATCACACGGTTACTTTGTCCATCTGTCAAAAGTTGCAAAACTTCGCTTTCGCGCTTTGTCAGCAAATGATAAGGACGGCGAATTTCAGTTTGATGGAAAGACCCTTTGTTCTCGCGTTCGCTTAAACGGCGGAATTCCATTACTAAATTGCGTGTGACTTTCGGATGCAAATAAGATCCGCCTTTAGCTACAACTTTAATAGCTTGGATAATTGCTTCAGCGTCCATTTCTTTCAGCATATAGCCAAGTGCGCCCGTTTTCAACGCATGCGTCACATAGGACTCGTCGTCGTGGATCGACAGCATAATAACTTTTGCATCCGGGTGCTTCTCGATTAATTCACCTGTTGCTTCAACGCCATTTTTTTGAGGCATATTAATGTCCATCAATACGACATCCGGCTGATATTCTTCGTACAAGCTAACTACTTCGGTTCCGTCTCCACCTTCAGCAACTACTTCAAACGAGTCTTCAAAATCAAGGATGCGCTTAACTCCTTCACGGAACAATTGATGGTCGTCTATAATAATAATTTTCGTCATTAGGTTGTCCTCCTCAATACCGTCTCTTAACTTTCATTTTCTAATGGAATTTGGAACATTAACACAGTGCCATTGCCGGGAGATGAGTTGATGAAAAATTCACCATTCACCAATTCAATCCGCTCTTTCATACCAAGCAGTCCAAATGACTGGCTTTTTACAATGCTTTGATCGAATCCCGTTCCATTGTCTTTCACTATCATATTAACGTGCGTTTTTAGCCATTCTACTTTCACTTCTATTTCAGAAGCTTTGCCGTGCCTTACTGCATTCGTAATGGCTTCTTGAACCAAGCGGAAAATAGCGGTTTCGTAATTGCTTGGCAAGCGCATCTCACTGCCATTCGAGTCGAATGAAAGTTTGATGCCTTTATTGTAGTCTTGGGTAGTTTCAAGATACTTCTTTAACGTCGGTATTAGCCCTAAATCGTCTAAGGCCATTGGACGCAAATCATAAATGATTCTTCTTACTTCAGTAAGTGCATCTCGCACCATTTCTTTTAACGACTTGATTTCTTGAAAAGCCAGTTCTGGACCTTTTTCTCTGTATGTCCGTTCAATCAAATCCGAACGAAGCAATACATTTGCCATCATCTGTGCTGGTCCGTCATGAATTTCCCGCGACAGACGTTTGCGTTCTTCTTCTTGCGCTTCAATAATGCGCAGGCTATAATCTTGCTTTAGCTTGGTTTTATCGATAGCGTCCCCAACATCTTCAAGATCGGATGTCAAATAACTCATGGTGACATTTAGCCGGTTGGCGAGATGTTCGGCTCGTTCAATCGTCTGCAGCAAAGCTTGTAACCTGCGTTGAAGCCGATCCCGTTTTTGACGGTATTGCTTTTCTTCAGCCCTGTTTTCTGCCAATTCCACTTGCAGCGCATTCGCTAGCTCGTAGGCTTGGCGAACCTGATCCTCAGAAAGGCTATCAAATACCTTGGAAACTTCGGCGAGGCGCCTGCGCGCTGCTCGCGTTTTGTCTTCAAGAAGATCACCGCCTTTTACGATTCGTGCGATGTTTGACCGCACATCTTCCAGGTCGTTTTTCATATCTTCATAACTTTGGCGACTTTGTTCGCTGATGGCGAAAATATGCTGCTTCGAAATTTCCATTTTCTCCAAGACTTCATCAAAAATAGAATCCAGCGCTTTCACATCGAATTTTTTAGCCATATAAAAACCGCCTTAGCTATACTAAACTTTACGTAGTGGTAGAACTGTATACCTTTATGCCTGTTACGGCTTACACAAGTATATCACTTTATATACAAAACCGTATTAAAAACACATTACAAATTATCTGATTACATTTTACACCAGGGGGCATTAAAATGCGAGAAAATTACAAAACGATTGACACACTTGAACCAAGTGAAATTATTATACAAAAATCTCGTTTTATTGGGTATGCTGCCCGTGTGGAAACCGAAAAAGAAGCGATGGATTTTATCGAATCCATCAAGGTCCAACACCGTAGTGCGAACCATAATTGCTCTGCCTATATGATTGGTGAACACAATATTATTCAAAAAGCGAATGACGATGGGGAGCCTTCGGGCACGGCCGGTCTCCCAATCCTTGAAGTGATTAAAAAACAAGGGTTAAAAGACACAGCCATTGTAGTAACACGATATTTCGGCGGCATCAAACTTGGCGGCGGCGGTTTAATCCGAGCATATGGAAAATCTGCTAGCGAAGCGATTCGAGCTTCAGGCGTAGTAGAACGCAGAATGCATTGCCGGATGCGTGTTGCCATCGACTATACTTTACTTGGGAAAATCGAAAACGAAATCAGGCAATCTTCATATCCGTTGGATGATATCATTTATGCCGATGGTGTAGAGCTTCTTATCTTTGTTCCTATCGAAAAAGAAGAAGAATTCACTTTGTGGATGAATGATTTGACAAATGGAAAAGCCGAAATCAATTGTGTGGAAAATCAATTTTTGGAGTTTAAGTTAGATTGATCATTTTCATTTACGTATCTTTTAACTCAGTATATAATAAATAAGATGTATGCTTGTTATTGTTGCATACAAAACAGAGTTTAAATTGAACAGTTTGGATCGATCGAAGTTATTACTCGGTTAACCCATTCCTATTATAGAGGAGCCTTAACCATGAACCGTAAGAATTACCGTAAAAGCAAGAACAGCCAACAGCGCACTGTAATGAAAGTGTTGATAACTTTAGCTTTATCGATTCTCATATGCGGCTCTGCCTATGGTGTGTATTTAGTGAAAAAAGCAGAGCATGCAGCAAATAGTGCGTTCGAAACTGCAAATGGTCGCGGTAAATCTGATTTGCGAAATGAGCAAGTTGAGCCTTTACATGATAATGTATCAATTCTTTTTATCGGAGTAGATAATAGTGAAAAACGTGGAAATAATGCCCGTTCTGATGCGTTAATTCTAGCAACCTTAAACAATGAAGACAAATCTTTAAAATTGGTGAGCATACCGCGCGATACTTATACTTATATTCCATATATCGAGAGAAAAGACAAAATCACCCACGCTTATGCATATAATGGTCCAAGTGCTGCAATTGAAAGCGTTGAACAATTATTAGATGTACCAGTCGATTATTACGTACGTATGAATTTCGATGCCTTTATCGATGTTATTGATGCGCTTGGCGGTATCACGGCTAATGTACCTTATGATTTAAAAGAGCAAGATGAAAATGACAAAAAAGATGCAATTTTCCTTAAAGAAGGCTTCCAAACATTGAATGGAAGTGAAGCACTAGCACTTGCTAGAACTCGTCATTATGATAATGATATTGAGCGTGGCAAGCGCCAGCAAATGATACTTGAAAGTATTATGAATAAAGTACTCTCCACTTCTTCATTGGTAAAATATGGAGATGTCATCGATGCTATCGGTGATAATATGAAAACTGACTTAACTTTCTCCGACATGCAATCGTTCTTTGAATACGCCAAAGAAGGAAAACCTGATGTCGACACATTGACTCTTCAAGGTTACGATGATATGTCAACTGGCGTATATTATTGGCAGCTTGACGAAGAGTCTCTGACAGAAGTTCAAGATATTCTGCAAAGTCACTTAGGATTAAAGCCCGATACCTCAAATCTTTCTGATGGCAGCGACACTAAGCTTGCCGATAACTCTGAAGAAGACCACCATCATTAAACCGCAGCGATGCTGTAGTTTTTCTTTTTGAATACAAAAGCAAAAAAAGCCGAAGCGCATCTGAACTGACCCAAAAAAGTTAGACAAAAAAATTAAGCAGCTTGTTGTACATGAGTCCGGTATTCAACCGGACTCATGTTTTTTAATTTCTTCTTCATTCGTTTCTGATTGTAGTAAATCATATAGTCATCCAGTTCCTGG
>JBFEIJ010000135.1:0-5014 GCA_041553775.1 Planococcus sp. (in: firmicutes) | reverse complement strand
GGTGCCTAGGCCCTCGAGGTCGCTTCGGACTTGACCCGAATGGCAAAAAGCGCCATTCAGTCCAAATCCTCCAGCGCTTGTCGGGCCTAGCAAAGCACCTACGCTTTTCTGTGTCCAGACTCCAGCGCCCAGATTCTCGGGGTCATAAGCCGTGCCGGCTGTGCGGCTGAAAAAGATGCCGCTTCGCCAGCCCGTCTTACGCCCGTCGAATCTACCCGGGCGCTTCCGCTTTTCTATGATATAATTAACCCATTCTGGAATAAAGGCGTGAACGATATGAAGAGAATTGAATCGGTCCAAAATTCACTTGTGAAGCATTGGAAAAAGCTAGGGACGACGCGGAAAGAACGCGATAAATTTGGAGAATTTTTAGTCGAAGGATTTCATTTGACGGAAGAAGCGTTAAAGAAAAAAGACCTGATCAAGGCGGTCATTGTGCGTGAAGGCGTCGACATTCCATTGTCGTGGGAGGTATCGGATGTTCCACAATATTCGATCACTGCCGCAGTGGCGAAAGAGATTTCCGAAACGGAACATTCGCAAGGCGTGTTTGCGCATTGTGCACAGCCGGAGTTCGGTGAAGACGAACAGCGCACGTGGAGCAAATTATTGCTGATTGACGCAGTCCAGGATCCGGGCAATGTCGGTACGATGATTCGTACAGCAGCGGCAAGCGGCATTGACGCAGTCGTGCTTGGAAAAGGCTCGGCTGACGCATACAACCCGAAAACAGTTCGTTCGGCGCAAGGATCGAACTTTCAAATTCCTGTGGTCAAAGGGGAATTGTCTGAATGGATTCCTGTATTAAAAGAGCAGGGTGTTCGAGTGTTCGGCACGTCTCTGCTTCACGCAACGCCTGTGCACGAAGCAGAGACGCAAGAAAAGTTCGCGCTAATGGTTGGCAATGAAGGCAGCGGCGTAGATCCGGTTTTATTGCAACAGACGGATGAAAATTTGGTGGTGCCGATTTATGGCGATGCCGAGTCGCTTAACGTGGCAGTAGCAGCCGGCATTTTACTTTATAGTTTAGTTCCCAAAAACTAAATTTGATAAAGCGGTATAGATTTCGTATAATAAAAGAGTAAATAATGAACAGCATCGACCGGGAAAAGTATGTTGCCAGTATGCATCTAAGGGATTCTGCACCTTGACTGAAAGTGTGGATATGCATAGGCTCCAGAAGTTCACCCCGCGAGCTGCCTGATAGGACCAGCAGAAATGCTGTAAAGTCGGGCCGGTGAAGAGCCGTTATGTAAATGAGTGATTGCGCTTGCGCATTAACTAGGGTGGTACCGCGAATAATGCCTCGTCCCTTTTTGGGACGGGGCTTTTTTATGTTTAAAGGAGGAGAAAAAATGGAAGCACAATTGAATGCATTGAAAACAGAAGCTTTGGAAAAAATCGCGGCTTCAACAAATGTAAAAGAATTGAACGGTGTGCGCGTAGCATACCTTGGTAAAAAGGGACCAATCACCGATTTATTGAAAGGCATGGGGAAATTGCCTGCTGAAGAGCGTCCGAAAATGGGAGCTTTGGTGAATGTTGTCCGTGAAGAAGTCACGGCGTCTCTTGAAGAGCGCATGACCCTTCTTGAAGAACAAGCAATCAATGAAAAACTGCAAAGTGAAACGATTGACGTGACCTTACCAGGTCGCCCTGCGCAATCAGGAAACGCACATCCATTAACACGCGTCGTTGAAGAAATCGAAGACTTGTTCATTTCGATGGGCTACGAAATTGCAGAAGGTCCTGAAGTGGAAAAAGATTATTACAATTTTGAAGCATTGAACTTGCCAAAAGGCCACCCTGCTCGTGATATGCAGGATTCCTTCTATATAACAGAAGACGTTTTGTTGCGCACGCACACGTCTCCAGTTCAAGCGCGTACGATGGAAGCGAAAAAAGGCGAGCCGATCAAAATCATTTGCCCTGGTAAAGTGTATCGCCGCGACAACGATGACGCGACGCATTCACACCAGTTCACGCAAATTGAAGGATTAGTGATTGGTGAAGATATTCGCATGAGTGATTTAAAAGGTACTTTGTCAGTATTCGCGAAAAAAATGTTCGGCGATGAGCGCGAAATTCGTTTACGTCCAAGTTTCTTCCCATTCACGGAACCGTCTGTTGAAATGGACATTTCGTGCTTCAAATGCGGTGGTAGCGGCTGCAACGTCTGCAAAAAAACAGGCTGGATCGAAATTTTAGGTGCCGGCATGGTGCATCCAAACGTGCTGGAAATGGCGGGATATGACTCGAAACGTCTTACAGGATTCGCTTTCGGCATGGGTCCGGAGCGCATCGCGATGCTGAAATATGGCGTAGAAGATATCCGTCATTTCTACACGAACGACGTCCGCTTTTTATCCCAATTCCAACGCACTGAAGTATAAGGAGGAAACCCAATTATGTTAGTATCCATTAAATGGCTTAAAGATTACGTAGATATTCAAGATTTGGCCCCAGCCGATCTTGGGGAAAAAATTACACGGTCCGGCATTGAAGTCGACGCCGTAATTGACCGCTCGCACGGCATTACGCATGTAGTTGTAGGTTACGTGAAAGAATGCGTCAAGCATCCAGAAGCGGACAAACTGTCAATTTGCCAAGTTGATGTCGGTGAAGAAACGACCCAAATCATTTGCGGCGCACCTAATATCGCTGCTGGTCAAAAAGTGATTGTGGCTCGTCCCGGCGCGAAATTGCCAGGCGACATCAAAATTAAAAAAGCGAAACTTCGCGGTGAAGAATCGAACGGCATGATTTGTTCGTTGCAAGAACTCGGCATCGAAAGCAAGCTCGTACCGAAAGCATATGCGGAAGGCATTTACATCTTGCCAGAAAATGCAGAAGTCGGCAGCGATGTAATCGCGAATTTTGATTTGGACGACACTGTGTTGGAATTGGGCTTGACGCCTAACCGGGCAGACGCAATGAGCATGCTTGGAGTTGCATACGAAGTCGGCGCTATTTTATCAGAAGAAGTGAAGCTGCCTGAAATGAGCTATACGGAATCTTCAGAACCAGCAAGTTCATTATTGACATTAAACATCGATGCACCAGAAGCGAATCCACTTTACGTAGCAAAAGTGATCCGCAATGTAAAAGTGCAAGAGTCGCCGATGTGGCTGCAGCAGCGCTTGATGGCCGCAGGAGTACGTCCGCATAACAATATTGTCGATGTAACGAACTACGTATTGATGGAGTACGGTCAGCCGCTTCACGCATTCGATTACGATTCGTTGAAAACAGGCAACATCACTGTGCGCCACGCCAAAGAAGGCGAAATGATTACAACTCTAGACGATACAGAACGCAAACTGTCAGCGCGTAACTTGGTCATTACCAATGGTGAAGAACCAGTAGCACTTGCGGGCGTTATGGGCGGAGCGAATTCGGAAGTTAGCGATGTGACAACGACAATTGTCCTTGAATCCGCTTATTTCGCATCTGGCTCAATCCGTCAGACATCAAAAGACCAAAACCTGCGCAGCGATGCAAGTTCGCGCTATGAAAAAGGCGTTGATCCAAACCGCGTCATCCCAGCGGCAGAACGTGCAGCTAGTCTGATCGCTGAACTTTCCGGTGGAGAAGTACTGGGTGGATCGGTCATGTTCGACAAATTGAATAAAGAAGAAAAAATTGTCCAAGTTTCACCTGACTTCATTAATGCACGTCTAGGAATGAAAGTTTCGTTCGAAGAGATGATGCGCATTTTGAAGCGCTTGAAATTCAATACAGAAGCGGTCAACGGGCAATTGATCATTTCGGTGCCAACGCGCCGTCAAGATATTCAAATTGAAGAAGATATCGTGGAAGAAATCGCTCGTCTTCATGGGTATGATGAAATCCCGTCAACATTGCCGGAAATGGAAACGACGCCAGGCGGCTTGACGCCTTACCAGCACAAACGCCGCATCGTTCGTAATTATTTGGAAGGCACCGGCTTGTTGCAGGCAATCACGTATTCACTGACTTCGAGCAAATCCGCGCAGCAATTCGCATTGACCAAAACGGAAACAACGAGATTGTTAATGCCGATGAGCGAAGAACGCAGCACACTTCGTCAAAGCATTTTGCCGTTATTATTGGAATCCGTGTCATTCAATACCGCTCGTCGCAGCGATTCCGTTGCTCTTTATGAAACGGGAGCTGTGTTCTTGAAATCGGACAGTGATTTGTTAGATGAAGAAGAGCATTTGGCGATTGCGATGACTGGCTTGTGGTTGGACAATAGCTGGCAAGGCGAGAAGAAAGTAGTGGATTTCTACGTGCTGAAAGGCATTGTGGAAGGCCTTGCTGAAAAACTTGGCATAGTACTCGAATTCGAGCGCGGCCACATGGACGGCCTGCACCCAGGACGTACAGCTAACATCATCAAGGATGGCAATCGCATCGGGGTGATCGGCCAATTGCATCCATCTGAACAAGCAGCGCGCGACTTGAAAGAGACATTTGTCTTGGAAATGAACTTAGCTGTGTTATTGGCGAAGGATCCGGAAGCGCTAGTTTACACACCGGTACCACGCTACCCATCGATTACACGTGACGTGGCAATGGTGCTTTCAAAAATTATCGAAGCAGGATCAGTTGAAAACACAATCCGTAACGCTGGAGGTAAGTTGCTGAAGCAAGTTCGCGTCTTCGATCTATACGAAGGAGAGAACATGGAAGCAGGTAAAAAGTCCGTGGCCTTCTCGTTGACTTACTTCGATCCGGAAAAGACTTTAACCGACGAAGAAGTAACGCGCGCCCACGACAAAGTGTTGGCGGCATTAAAAGATGCAGGAGCGGAATTGCGTAGTTGATATAATAAAAAAACGAATATAAAAAAAGCGAAACCGAATTCGGTTTCGCTTTTTTCTTTAACGTATTAAAAAATTCAATAAATTAATGAAAATTAGTAATAATTATCTATTTTTTTAAAGAAATATGATAAAATAGACTTAATCTGAAACTAGATTAATGGTTCACCATTAATGGCATTCAATCAAATGAATTTTTGATGTTAAGC
>JBFEIJ010000134.1:0-5071 GCA_041553775.1 Planococcus sp. (in: firmicutes) | reverse complement strand
CGGACCACAAACAGCTAGAAGAGCAATTGCATTTTATGGCCTATCATGACAATTTAACGAAATTGCCGAATCGAATGTCCATTGTGAGTAAATTTGCTGAGATGAAACAAGCGGCAGATGAACATAACGAACACATTGCTATAATTTACATGGATGGCGATGATTTTAAGTCTGTCAATGACCAAAACGGCCATGAAGTGGGAGATGAATTTATTTTCCACTTCGGCCAAGCGATTGCGAAAAGCATTCGAAAGCAAGACATTGCCGCGCGCATTGGCGGAGATGAATTTTTAATCGCATTGTCCGGATTGGATCCGTTTGGAGCAGTCGAGCAAACTCAAGTTATTATTGAACGCATCCGAACATCGTTAAAACAAGGTTGGACAATCGGTGATGTGCATTTTTCTCCAACTGCCACTTTAGGGGTAGCACTTTATCCGAATGATGGGAAAACGATGGATGAACTGGTAAACAAAGCTGACCACTCACTGTATATTGCTAAAAGACAAAGCAAGAATTCAGTTCTATTTTATCGATAAATATAGGATTTATTGCATTTCAGTGTTAAAAGTTAGAGAGGTAAGCTCGTGAAATCGCTTTCATTATCATTATGTGAATCTTTTCACGCAAAAGGATTGTTTTTTTCACTGGAAGTAGTAAGATTGATATGGAAATTTGTTCTTCAACGGTTGAAACGCCTACCGCTTTATGTCTAGTGGGATGCGTGATAAAATACGGAAGATACACATATATTAAAAGCGACTGCCTAGAGGCAAAAAGTTGGAGGTTATTTAAATGTCTACCAATTATTCAGAAGGAAAATCACCATGGACTTCCATTAGCGGACCAAACCTTGGTTACGTGATGGAAATGTACGATTTGTACCAACAATCTCCAGAATTACTCGATCCGGAATTTGCTGAAATGTTCAAGCAATACGGTCCGCCTGTCGAAGTTGCTCAACCTGCAGTAAAAGCAGGGGAAACGGCTGCAGCAAGTGTCGAGTCCAGTAAATTTGGAAAAGTATTAGCCGCAATTCAAATGGCGGATGCAATCCGTGCACATGGTCATTTAGCATCAGACATCTACCCGTTAAAGGACCATCCAAAAGACACGTCACGTTTGGAAGCTTCTTTTTACGGATTGACTGATCATGACTTGAAAGAAGTTCCGGTATCGCTTCTTTTAGAAGAAGCACCAAAAGAAGTTGCAGATGGACTGCAAGCAATTGACTATTTAAAATCACTTTATACCGATAAAGTTGCGTTTGAATTTTCACATATTGTTCAGCTTCAAGAACGCAATTGGCTTCAGTCGAAAATTGAAGCAGGCGAATTGAAACCTTCATTTGATGCTGATAAGAAGAAGGAAATTCTTGATCTTCTTACACGCGTTGAAGGTTTTGAGAAATTTGTGCACCGTACATTCGTTGGACAAAAACGATTCTCTATTGAAGGTCTCGATTCATTGGTCGTATTGATTGATGAACTTGTTCGCATGTCAGAAACTAAAGGCACAGAAAAAATCATGATCGGGATGGCTCATCGCGGTCGTTTAAATGTGCTTACGCATGTTTTGAATAAACCGTATGAAATGATGTTTGCTGGCTTTGCACATGTTCCAGACGAGCCGTTCTTACCTGAAGACGGTTCAGTTCAAATCACAAAAGGTTGGTTCGGTGATGTGAAATACCATATGGGTGCTTCATATACTTCACCAAAAGGCACGAACATTAAACTTGCTTACAACCCGTCACATCTTGAAATTGTCAGCCCTGTAGTTGCAGGTTACACGCGTGCCGCACAGGAATTGACAGATCAGGCAGGCGCTCCTGTCGTGGATGCGAAAAAAGCATATGCGATTCTCGTGCATGGCGATGCCGCATTCCCTGGCCAAGGCGTTGTCACTGAAACCTTAAACTTCAGCCGCATTCGCGGTTATCAAACTGGCGGTTCAGTACATATCATCGCCAATAACTTGATCGGCTTTACGACTGAGCAAACTGATTCTAGATCCACGCATTATTCTTCAGATCCAGCTAAAGGGTTTGAAGTTCCGGTTATTCATGTCAATGCTGATCACCCGGAAGAAGTGGCTGCAGTTGCACAATTAGCGTTTGAATACCGTGAAAAATTCAAAAAAGATATCTTGATTGATTTAATCGGTTACCGCCGCTATGGCCATAACGAGATGGATGAACCGCTTGTGACGAATCCGATGATGTACAATGGAGTTCATAAACATGACACTGTACGCGAATTATATGGACAAAAACTAGCAGCTGAAAACGTAATGACAGAAGATGATATTAAGTCGTTAGATTCAGATACTCAAAAGATGATGCAAGCCGCTTACGACAAAGTGAAAGAAAACAAGTCGGAAGAAACGCACGAAATCAAAATTCCGGAAGCGATCATGAAAGGCTTCCCGGAAGTTCAGACAGGCGTTGGCCGCGAATCGTTAGTCAAGATGAATGAAGAATTATTAACTTGGCCAAGCGACTTCTCGGTATTCAGTAAACTAGGACGTATCTTGAAGCGCCGTGAAGAACCATTCAATGGCAAAGGGAAAATTGATTGGGCGCATGCTGAAACTTTGGCATTCGGTTCGATTATCCAAGAAGGTACACCGGTTCGACTTACTGGACAAGATGCTCAACGCGGAACTTTCGCACACCGCCATCTTGTGCTTCACGATGACAAGACCGGAAAAGAACTTGTACCACTGCACCATATTTCAGGTGCCAAAGCATCGTTTGTTGTGCATAATAGCCCATTGAGCGAAGCTTCTGTAGTTGGGTACGAATACGGCTATAATGTTGAAAATGATAAAGCGTTGGTCCTATGGGAAGCGCAATATGGTGATTTCGCCAATATGGCACAAATGATGTTTGATCAGTTTATTTCTGCAAGCCGTTCGAAATGGGGGCAGAAATCCGGCCTTGTCATGTTATTGCCGCACGGTTTTGAAGGTCAAGGACCCGAGCATTCGAGCGCACGCTTAGAACGTTTCCTTCAAAATGCAGGTGAAAATAACTGGACGGTTGCGAACCTTTCGAGCGCAGCGAACTATTTCCACATTTTACGCCGTCAAGCGAAGATGCTTGGAGAAGAATCGATTCGCCCGTTGGTAATCGTGTCACCAAAATCTCTTTTGCGTCATCCATTAGTCGGTGCTGAAGTCGAAGATTTGGCAGAGGGCCAATTCCAGACAATTATCGAGCAACCTGGAATGGGTACGAAAGAGAAAAAAGTGGAACGCATTTTATTTGCAAGCGGAAAAATGGCAATTGATTTGGCTGAGCGGGTAAAAGACGGCAAAGGCTTTGATTGGGCACACATCGTTCGAGTAGAGCAATTGTATCCGTTCCCTGCTGAAAAAATCCAAGCGATTGTTGATCGTTATCCAAATGCCAAAGAATTGGCTTGGGTTCAAGAAGAACCGAAAAACATGGGCTCTTGGACATTTGCAGAACCGTATTTGCGTGAAATTGCAAACGGCAAAAACGTTGATTATTACGGACGCATCACGCGTTCTAGTCCAGCTGAAGGGGACGGCGAAGCGCATAAAGTGGAGCAGGCACGTATTCTTGACGCTGCATTGTCAAATTAAACCGATTTTTTAACATCAGGTAAATACCTGTTAAGCTATTAATGACAGAATCAGACTTGACGAGCCGTAGAAATCCGGGGTTTATCGGATTTCTTACAGGCCCGTTAAAGCGAGATATTCTAAGGAGGAATTTTTTGTGGCAGAGATTAAAGTACCAGAATTAGCAGAATCGATTACAGAAGGAACAATTGCACAATGGCTCAAACAGCCAGGCGATACAGTAGAGAAAGGAGAATTCATCGTTGAGTTGGAAACAGATAAAGTCAACGTTGAGGTAATCTCTGAAGAAGCGGGTACTGTGCAAGAATTATTAGCACAAGAAGGCGATACTGTAGAAGTAGGCCAAGTCATTGCGATTGTTGGAGCTGCATCAGGTGCATCTTCTGAACCAAAAGCACAAGAGCAAGAACCTGCAAAAACAGAAGAGCCGACAAAAGCTGAAGCTCCAGCTACAGAAGAGCCTGTAGAAGAAGCGCCGGCAGCTGAAGAGCAATCTTCAAATGATCGCACGATCGCAAGCCCAGCTGCACGCAAATTGGCACGTGAAAAAGGAATAGACTTGGCTGCGATTTCTCCAGTAGATCCAATGGGTCGCGTCCGTGTACAAGATGTTGAAGCGCATGCCGCTAAACCGGCAGCATCTGCTCCAGCGGCAGCTAAAACGGAAGCGCCAAAAGCTTCTGCACCTTCTTCTGATGAAGAAAGTGGACGTGTGGTACGCGAAAAAATGTCGCGTCGCCGCCAGACGATTGCGAAGAGATTGTTGGAAGTTAAACAATCAACAGCAATGCTGACAACGTTCAACGAAATCGATATGACTAATGTAATGGCGCTCCGTAGCCGCAAGAAAGACCAATTCCAACAAAATAACGATGTTAAACTTGGATTTATGTCATTCTTCACAAAAGCTGTTACAGCTGCATTGAAAAAATACCCATACGTGAACGCAGAATTGGACGGTACAGATGTATTGTTGAAACAATTCTTCGACGTGGGTATTGCAGTATCAACAGAAGAAGGCCTAGTTGTTCCAATCGTTCGTGATACAGATAAGAAGAACTTTGCTGAAATCGAAAAATCGATTGGCGAATTGGCAACAAAAGCGCGCGATAAGAAATTATCCATTGCTGACATGACCGGCGGTTCGTTCACGATTACAAACGGTGGTGTATTTGGTTCATTATTATCAACACCAATTTTGAACGGTACACAAGTTGGTATTCTTGGCATGCACACGATCCAAAAACGTCCGATTGCAGTAGGCGACTCAGTTGAAATTCGCCCAATGATGTACGTGGCATTGTCGTATGATCACCGCGTGATTGATGGCAGTGACTCTGTTGGATTCTTGAAAATGGTCAAAGATTTGATCGAAAATCCAGAAGATTTATTGTTGCAAGGTTAATATTTTTTAAGATTGAGATGCCCCTGAATTGCAGGGGCGTCTTTTTTTTGGGAT
>JBFEIJ010000133.1:0-5121 GCA_041553775.1 Planococcus sp. (in: firmicutes) | reverse complement strand
TGTGACTATAGACACGAAACAATAATAAGCAGAAACTGCTTTGAATTGTAGCTATGCCGATTATTAAGTTCATAGATATTTTCCGTTCAGCGATAAAACCATTGTTTATCCTGCTAATTTAACCTTTTGAATAGAGCTGAAAACGGCAATTCCAGCAGTAAAGTGCGAAATGATGGCTACGCAGGAAGCGAACGCATATTAGATTTCATTACGTTATTCATTGTTTCTGGCGAATGGAAATCTGTTTTTTTATCGTGCATCCACAGAGGTTGTTAAGAAAGACAATATCCTTTCCTTTGTTCCTCCAATGTTCGTATAAATTATGTAATTTTGATGGACAGTCCGAATCAGTATTCTATCTGTTGTGCCATACGGATATCCAATCCTCATCGCTGACTTATTTTCCCCTGCGTAAGTGTTATCGTATGATACCTCCATGATCTCCAAAAGAGGTACTTTAATTTTGCTGAATTTCCACTTGATGACAAGTTGATCATGCTTTTTCTCGACTTTCACTTCGAACATTTATATCCCCCCTGATATTTAACAACAACCAAACTTCCAGATTTCATATGAAGGTTCTTCTTTCACTTTACTATTTCTCGTGTTGATTAATATGAGCATTACTATTAATACGTTGTTACTATCGATAAGTTTCATTAATTGGAAATATGTTGCTTTTTACAATCATCGACCTTATAGTCCCTTTATTTCTTTTTAGCATCACTAAACGAAGAATTATTTGCAACTGAACTTTTTGATATCTGCTACTGATACACGTAATGGTTTTTTTGAAGCCGATCCACATAAGTATTTCATTAAAAATTATTCATTTACTTTATCAAGTGCCACGTGTGTTAGTTAACAAAGCCAAATAAAAAAGACGGAAACAATTTCTGTTTCCGTCTTTTCTATAAAAATTTATTCGTTGATTAACGCTTTAACTTTCGCTACTACGTTTTCAGGAGTGAATCCGAATTCTTCCATGATGCGCTCGCCTGGTGCGCTGGCACCGAAGCGGTCGATTGCAAGAATGTCGCCCTCGTCGCCTGTGTAGCGTTCCCAGCCGAATGAAGTTCCCATTTCGATTGCCAAGCGTTTTTTCACTGTGCTTGGAATAACCGATTGTTTGTACGCTTTGTCTTGTTTATCGAAACGATCCCATGATGGCATTGAAACGACAGATACTGCAATACCTTCTTCAGCCAATTGCTTTTGAGCAGCAACGGCTAAGCTCACTTCAGAGCCGGTTGCAAGCAATAATGCTTGAGGGTTTTCAGCAGGCGATACCACATATGCCCCTTTTTCAACACCACTATCAGCCAATTCGCCGCTTTGCTCAAGCACCGGCAAGTCTTGGCGTGAAAGCACCAATAATGTCGGGTGGTCTTTCGCAGAGACAGCTAATTTCCATGCAGCTTTCGTTTCGTTTGCATCTGCTGGACGCACAACACTTAGGTTTGGCATCGCGCGAAGTGACGCTAAATGTTCAACAGGCTCGTGAGTTGGTCCATCTTCCCCTACAGCTACGCTGTCATGCGTGAAGACGTAAGTCACAGGCAGTCCCATTAAAGCAGACAAACGGATTGCTGGGCGCACGTAATCGCTGAAGACGAAGAACGTTCCACCGAATACGTGAAGTCCACCGTGAAGAGCCATACCGTTAAGCGCTGTACCCATTGCAAATTCACGAACACCGAACCAGATATTACGTCCAGTTGGATTTTCCGCATCAAAGTCGCCGCCGCCTTTGATTGTCGTTTTGTTTGAACCTGCCAAGTCGGCACTTCCGCCGAAGAACGATGGCACTGTTTTAGCAATCGCATTGATCATATCACCTGAAGAAGCACGTGTTGCCTGTTTTTTACCAACTTCGTATGTCGGGAATTCTGCATCAAAGTTCTCAGGCAATTCCCCGTTGATCGCTTTTTGAAGCTGTTGCGCCAATTCTGGATGCGCTGCTTCGTATTTAGAGAATAGCTCGTTCCAAGCTTTTTCGGCGTTGCCGCCTAGCTCTTCTGTAGCTTTATTGAATGTTTCATAAACTTCATCTGGTACAGAGAAGTCTTCTTCAAACGTCCACTCGTAATACTCTTTAGCAAGTTTCATCTCAGCTTCGCCTAGTGGTGAACCGTGAGCATCCGCTTTACCGGATTTGTTTGGTGCACCGTAACCGATGACCGTTTTAATTTCAATTAATGTTGGCTTGTCAGATGATTGTTTCGCTTGAGCGATTTTTTCAGACAAATCATCAATTTTATTGCCATCATCAACGCGCAAATAGTTCCAGCCGTATGATTCAAAGCGTTTTTGGATGTTCTCTGAGAAACTCATACCCAAATCGCCATCTAGAGAAATATCGTTGCTATCGTATAAAACGACCAATTTGTTCAATTTCAAGTGACCTGCAAGGGAAATTGCTTCTCCTGCAACACCTTCCATCAAATCCCCATCTCCGCAAAGTGCGAATGTGTGGTGATCGATGACGTCTAAGTTTTCTTTGTTATATGTAGCTGCTAAATGGCTTTCCGCCATTGCCATGCCGACTGCCATACCAATTCCTTGACCAAGTGGTCCTGTCGTCGCTTCTACGCCGACTGTGTGGTGATATTCCGGATGACCCGGTGTTTTAGAATCCCATTGACGGAAGTTCTTGATTTCATCCATTTCCAAGCCATAGCCGCTCAAATGTAGCAAGCTGTATAAAAGCATCGAACCATGACCGGCAGAAAGTACGAAGCGGTCGCGGTTGAACCAGTTCGGGTTTTTCGGATTGTGGTTCATGTGTTTTGTCCATAATGTATACGCCATAGGAGCTGCTCCCATTGGCAATCCTGGATGCCCTGAGTTTGCTTTCTCAATCGCATCGATTGAAAGTGTACGTAAAGTTGTTACTGCAAGTTGATCTGCATGGTTTGACATAAAAACATCCTCTCACTAACAATTTTAATCCTATTCTAGTGTAGTCAACAATAGGAAAGAATACAACGAAAAAGAGAATAAGTATTAATTTAAATACTTATTCTCCCGGATATTTTTGACCTTCTCCGGTGTAACATCGTTGCCTTCCGGATCGATCACTTTTACGTTTTCAATTGTTCCGCGCATGGACTGGCGAAAAGTTGCCAAATATTCCTGTCGCAATGCTGATTGTTCTTTCGCTTCTTCAACAGACAAGCCTGCTGTTTTAGACTTTCGTGATAATTCGTTGATGCGTTTAATTTTATCTGGAGATAACAATAGAATCCCGCCTTCCTTCTATCATATCGTACAAAAGATGCGGAAATTCTGCAATAAATTAGCCCTCTTTCATTTCAAGGAATTCTCGGTAGCGCCTGTGAACCGTTGCCTTGCTTGCTTGGTAGCCAAAGCCTTGCAAGGTGACTGCTATTTCGTGGAACGTCAGGCCATTTTCTTTCAGATTGACGATTTGATCCACTGGCAGGTCTAAGCGTTCCCGGCCTTCTGGATTGCCTCGGCCTTTTAAATTTCTTTCCGGTTTGTAGCCGTTTTCCACAGCGCGTTTCATGCCCCTTTTAATCTTGGCGTTGTGTATTTTCCGCTGGTACTCTTCAACGATCGCTAGGATTTCAAGCACCATGTCGTCCATGTCATTTAAAGCGATTGGTCCTTGATCCGTCAACGTAAAAACATCCACGCCATATTTTTTCATGACGTGAAGCAGTGCTATGCGCGCATGCCCCCGTCCAAGACGGGTCTCATCTTGGACGAACACTGCCGACACTTTATCTGTTTTGATGACATTTAGCATTTCAAGCAGCCCTTCGCGGTCCATCTCGTAGCCGCTATGCTGATCTGAAAATACATCTGAGACGATATAGCCTTGAGCAAAAGCGAATTTCAATAATTCCTCTTCTTGTCTTTCCAACGAACTTTCTTGTGTGTCTTTCGTGGTACTGACGCGGCAATAAATTAACGCAGATTGTTTCATTCTGCATCACCCGCCAGTTTGGTGGTTTCATCTGGGGCAAATTTCAGTTGGTCGCTGGGGATTTTGATCGATTGGCCAGCAATGATTTTTGGTGAATCTAAGCCGTTCTCTTTCATGATTTCTTCAATCCATTCTTGGTGTGGTGTATTGCCGCTGAATGATTCAGCCATAGTCCACAAAGTATCACCTTGTTCGACTTGCACTAAGCTCATTTTGCCTTGTTGTGTGTTATGGGTCAACACGGAATAAAGTGAAAACGATAAGATCAACAGAAATAATGCTACCACGTAAGAATTTTTTTGGATGAATGTCATAAGAACCGCCTCCTAAGAATGTGTGTTCGGAATGTATGTTCTTACTTTAATGCGAACAAGTGTTTTTGTCAACAAATAAATTCGAACCTATGTTTGCATTTCATATCCCAAGTTGGTATACTATTGGTAGAAATCCTAACAGAACAATTAAAAAGAGGTGAAACTGTTGAAAAAAGTATCGAAGCGCCAAGAAGATATTTTATCATTCATAAAAGACGAAGTTCGGGCTAAAGGCTATCCGCCTTCCGTTCGTGAAATTGGAGAGGCAGTTGGCTTGGCTTCAAGCTCAACTGTCCACGGGCATCTGGCCCGCCTTGAAAGTAAAGGCCTGATTCGCCGCGATCCAACAAAACCAAGAGCTATTGAAATCATTAGCACGGATGATTCGCTGATCGAGAAAAGCCCGGTTCTTCATGTGCCGCTTGTCGGTAAAGTAACTGCTGGCGTTCCGATTACTGCGATTGAAAATGTGGAAGAGTATTTCCCGCTTCCTCAAGCTTACGGAACAGAGGACGACCACATTTTCATGCTTGAAATCATGGGTGAAAGTATGATTGAAGCCGGCATTTTAAATGGTGATTATGTTATCGTGAAACAACAGCAATCAGCTAATAACGGCGATATCGTCGTAGCGATGACAGCTGAAGACGAAGCTACAGTAAAACGCTTTTTCAAAGAAGACAATTACTTCCGTCTACAACCTGAAAACTCATCGATGGATCCGATCATCGTCGATCAAGTTTCTATTCTTGGAAAAGTGGTCGGGGTTTACCGCCAACTCCATTAATTCACACATGAAAAAACGCCGAGAGAAATTTCTCTCGGCGTTTTTTCATGTGTGAATTAATGGAGTTG
>JBFEIJ010000132.1:0-5262 GCA_041553775.1 Planococcus sp. (in: firmicutes) | reverse complement strand
GCCTGGAACGTTTCATAAGCTTAGCGATGATCGCCACAGGTGTATTTTGGTGGTGGTAGGATTCTATCATCACCAGTTCATCCGTGGTAAGATGGGTGTAGGTCATTCGTGGTCACTCCAATGTTTTTCTTTGGTCGGAAAATACATTGTGAGTGTACCACGAATGGCTTTTTCAGTTGTCTAGCTTAATTTTACAATCGGCGGAGTGAAAAAATTGGCTTATGATACTCGACATACAATAGTTGAGATGTTTCAGTATTTGCGATGACAGGGTAAACAAAGATTATTAACTATTAAATTGGAGGATGATTTTAATGGATTCCAGAAATCGTGACTTTGAATTGGTATATAGTCCGGAAGAGCTTAGAAGTAGGATTGAAGAGTTAAAGGGACGTGGATATAGTGAAAGTGATATTCATATTTTGGTAGAAGATAGCGCTGTTTTAGGTACGGCAGAAAGACTTGATGGAATTCACACGCATAACGCTGGCAGTGCTGGCAGTAAATTTAAATCGTTGTTTACTGGACGAGACAGTGTGCGCGAGGAATTAAAGAATTTGGATTTGGAGCAACGTGAAATTGATAACTATCAAAAGGATCTGGAAAAGGGTGGCATCCTACTTTATACAGAGCATACGCTATCGAGAGAACGCGATAACATCTCTTCTTTTGGCGACGATACGCGCACATTGGATAGCGATGAAGTAAAGCATTCCAGTATGCTGAGTGCAAATGATACAGACACTGAGCATAATGAAGAGAATCTTAAAACAAATTATGAAGACACTGCTAGAAGAGAGTACGTTGAAATCTATACTTCGACCGTTTCCCGCGACGAGCAATATGGAACACCGAATTATGAAGATAAATACAAAGACAGCCGTTTAAAAGGAGAAAATATTCATCCGACCACGGACCGGCCAGCTATGGATGAAAGTTCGCCTTCTGAAAAAAAGATGGAGCATGAACCTGCAATCGATGCTGAAAATGAAGATGATAAGTTGAATCGTGAAGATGGCGTGAATCGCAGACAGGATGAACCATCTCCTGGCGTCAATCCGAATCTAGGTCCCGCTCCATTCGGGCGCGATTCAGAAGAAGAAAAACTAGCAAGAAACGAAAATGGTGAATACGAAGAGGCGCTTAATCCAGATGGCACTCGCCGCAATCATGACGGGGAAGACCACCGACCTGACACTCCACCGTCGCCAAGACTGTTTTAACATTATCACAGAATGAATGGTATAAAATTGGATGGGAAAAGGCTGAACTTCTCGAGAAGTTCAGCCTTTTTTTCATGATATCAAAAACAAGTTCATTTCATCCTGTTTCTGGCAATTATGACGCCTATCGTTGTACCAATTATAGCCGGAAGCAGCCAGCCAATTCCTTGTTCATGTAATGGAATCCAATTGAGTAATGAATCGATTGCCAAAAACTCAATACCGGCGGCACGCAATCCATCGAACAAACTAATGACTCCAGTTAAAGACAAAGGAATAATATAAACAAAAGGTTTTCTGCCAAATGAGTAATCAAAGAACGATAATATGACCAATACGATGGCGAGTGGATAGATTGTTAATAACACCGGCAATGAAATCGACAGTAATTGAGTTAATCCGACGTTAGCGGCAGCTGTGCTGAAGGCTGCGTAAATTAAAACATAGCCAATATAAGGAATTCTGGGGTAAAGCTTATTGGAAAATTGAGCAGTAGCTGATATTAAACCGATTGCAGTTGTTAAGCAAGCAAATATTATGGCAGCCGCTAGAATGATTCCGCCGAACTCTCCGTACAAAATGCGGGCTGACATCGCAATAATTGTACCGCCGTTATCCTGCAAGCCTATGGCATCAACGCTAGTGACGCCAATATAGCCCAATGAAAGATAAACGGCTGCGAGTCCAGTAGCTGCAATGGCACCGGCAAGCGCCGTTGTTTTTAAAATGACGTTTTTGTCCGTCACCCCTTTGGCGCGTATCGCTTGAATAATGACAATGCCGAAGACAAGTGCGGCAATCGCATCCAATGTTAAATAGCCTTGTAAGAAACTTTCAAAAAATGGCTCGCTGGTGTAATTGCCGACAGGAGCATTTATCGACCCCATTGGTGTAATGACACTCTTAACAGCTAGCATTCCAATAATTAAAATCAAAATAGGGGTTAAGATTTTGCCGATGCGGTCTACTAGTTTTGTTGGATTTGATGAAAACAATACGGCCACGGTAAAAAATACAAGTGTGAAAAGAAACAATGGCAAACGAGAGGCCGATTGTATTTCCGATAAAAACGGTGCGATGCCGATTTCAAAGGCGACGGTGCCAGTTCGTGGTATGCCGAAAAACGGACCGATTGCCATATAGACTATAAGTGTGAATACAATGCCGAAAATAGGATGAACCCGTCCGGCGATTGTTTGAAGATCACCGCCGGCTTTTGCGATAGCTAATATTCCGAGCAACGGCAAACCGACTCCGGTCAGCAAAAAGCCAAAAAGAGCAAGAACAATGTTTTCGCCAGCGAGTTGACCGAGAAAAGGGGGGAATATAATATTGCCTGCTCCAAGGAACAAGGCAAAAAGCATAAGACCGATTGTAATGGATTCATTTATTGTAAGCGTTTTCTTTTGCATGCTGAACTCCTATCTCGTTAAACTTTGTGCAGGGTTACAGTATAAAGGAAAAAGCGATTTTTTAAAAATCTAAAAATTATTTATTATATCTCTTCTTTTATTGTTCAATAACGTTTTAGGGTAGTGAAAAAGAGGGAAACATTATTAATATACAAGCTTTTTCGTAAAGGGTTGTCAATTTTAATCTGGCAACATCCACTAAATCCAATTTTAGCCTACAAGAGAGAGGAGCTAATAGATGAATATTTTAATCATTGGAGGCACTTCTTTCATCGGTCGCCATATAGTGGAAGCTGCGATTCATAATGGGCATGAAATAACGTTATTTAATCGAGGCATTAGCAATTCAAACGTTTTTCCCGAATTAAGGCACATTACAGGAGACCGCATTAAAGATGCCGATAAGCTGGCTGGACAAAAATGGGATGCTGTAATTGATACGTGCGCCTATGCACCAACTGATTTAACACCGGTACTTGAACATCTTGATACCGATTTTTATGTGTTTGTATCAACGATTTCGGTTTATAAGGATTATGCAAATGGGCCACCCACAGAAACTGCCGCGGTATGGGACAGCAAGACCGTGAAAGAAGAGGGAACAGGACGATCTTATGGCGCTTTAAAAGCGCAAGCTGAAAAAACCATTTTGGATGCGTTAGGCAGCCGGGTATTAATTGTCCGACCGAGTATTGTCGCTGGCCCTTATGACCCGACCGATCGATTTACGTTTTGGGTGAGTAAATTAAGGAAGAGCGGCGATATATTGATTCCAGGTGATCAAGCGAGAAAAGTGCAGTGGATTGATGCGCGAGATTTAGCGGAATTTATCGTATTGCAGATTGAAAAAAGAACGAGTGGCATATTTAATGTGGCAGCAGATTCTGTGGACATGGAAAGTTTTGTATCGGCACTTGCAACAAATGATTCGCAATTGGTTTGGATCGACGATGCATTTTTGCTAGATCAAGGCATTGAACCATTCAATATTCCTTTATGGATTCCGAGGAATGAAGAATATCCAGAAGGCTATATCACGGTTCAAGCGAACAAAGCGAAAGAAGCAGGTCTCAAATTACGGTCTGCAAGCGAAACAGCTAATGATATACGGGAATGGATGGATCAATTAGAAGGAAAGCAAATAAAAGCGGGTCTTAGTAGAGAGAAGGAACTTCAATTATTAGCAGTACATGAGTCACATAGTGCAGCAAACAACACAAATGAAAACTTGTGAAACCTTTTTGAAGAGACTGCGTCTCATTAAATATCTCATGTGAATTTCAATTATCTCATGTAAATTTTAATTCAAAAATCTAGCAATTTATAACTCGCGTGTTATAATAAAAATTGGATACATGTGTGTGGTAAATGAAGTTTCAAGGAGGAAAAACATGCTATACCTTACATTGGTTTTGGCATTTCTCACTTCTATAATTCTAACTCCGATTGTAAAACGGGTGGCATTTCGCGTTGGAGCAGTTGATCGACCTAATTATAGAAAAGTACATGCGCGAATTATGCCGCGTTTAGGCGGTTTAGCGATATTCGGATCTTTCGTTTTCGGATATTTAATTCTTCGACCAGAGGAATCTATTTCAAATGCTGTTGACCCGGCATTTATTTCTATTTCCACAGCTATTTTATTTGGGGCGTTGGTTATTACGTCTATTGGAGTTCTTGACGATATTTACGAGATAACAGCTAAAGCTAAAATTTTAGGACAATTTCTCGCTGCTACAATTGTAGTGGTAGGTGGTGGGCTTGAAATCTCGTTTATCAACTTGCCGTTTGGCGGTGAGCTAGACTTTGGATTTTTTAGTATACCTTTAACAATTATTTGGATTATCGGAATTACAAATACGATCAACCTTATCGATGGTCTTGATGGCTTAGCTGCGGGAGTTTCAACAATTGCATTAACTATATTAGCAATTATGGCCTTTATAATGGGTGATCCTTTTGTTATGGCATTAGCTGCGATTTTAGCAGCAAGTTCAATTGGCTTCTTATTTTATAATTTCCATCCCGCTAAAATTTTCATGGGTGATACAGGGGCCTTATTTCTCGGGTTTATGATTTCGGTTTTGTCACTAATGGGCTTTAAAAATATTACAGTGGTTGCCTTAATCATCCCAGTCATTATGTTAGGTGTTCCAATTTCAGACACCTTCTTCGCCATTGTGCGCAGATTGCGAGAAAAACAATCGATTTCAACTGCAGATAAATCGCATTTGCATCATTGCCTATTGAATATTGGATTTTCGCACAGACAAACAGTATTGATAATTTACGGTATCGCAGCGTTGTTCGGACTCGCGGCATTGCTGTTTTCGCAAGCGACGCTATGGGGAGGAATCCTTTTGCTGAGCGTCATGCTCATCACCATTGAGTTGTTTGTTGAAGTGGTGGGGCTTGCAGGAAAGAATTACAGACCGTTAATTAATTTAGTGAAACTGATCGGAAAATAAAAAAAGCCGAAGCGTGATTGAACTGCACCGAAATTGTTAGACACAACTAACAATGGAGGTGCAGTTTTTTTATGGCGAAATTTAAAGTTGAAGATAAGATACGCGCTGTTCGGGAGTATTTAACTGGGCATGACTCGATGAATGAAATCGCTAAGCGGT
>JBFEIJ010000131.1:0-5357 GCA_041553775.1 Planococcus sp. (in: firmicutes) | reverse complement strand
GCGCACAACTTCAACTTCAAAGCCTGTCAATTTATCCGTGCCTTCTTCGCGGAACGAAGTCGGGTATAGCGTGCCTGAAGTGGCAACCGTCAAAGTGCCTTCTTCTTTGATTTCGTCCCAAGTCGTTTTGGCTTCTTCAGAACCGCTCTCGCTGTCAGATGAACCGCAACCTGCTAAAAGTGAAAGGGATAACGTACCTGCGAGCAATGCCCACCCCTGTTTTTTAAATAAATTTTTCATCGTGTAACCTCCCTGAAATATAAGTCATTAAAAACATAGCATTATAACCTGAAGGGGGCAAAGCTTTCTTACTATCCTTGATGAAGTTTAACTATTCTTTCAATTCGATTGCAGGGGATGGTTGGAACCACCCCGAATTGTATTTATATATGTAGTAGGGAGATGGAGGGGTTTAAATGACGTTATTAAAAACGACTGGATTAACGAAAAAATTCGGTGATCTCAAGGCCCTGGACAGTGTGGACATTGAAGTAGCGCCTGGCGAAGTATTCGGTTTTATTGGTCCTAATGGATCGGGCAAATCGACGATGTTAAGAATACTGCTGGGACTCCTCAAAGCGACAGAGGGAAAGGCGGAAATTTTCGGGTTGGATTCGTGGAAAAATGCAGTAGAAATTCATAAACGTATCGCGTATATACCAGGCGAAGTTAGTTTGTGGCCAAATCTTACAGGGGGTGAAGTGATCGACTTGTTTATCAAATTGCGCGGAGGTCAGCCTGATGGCAAGCGAGAAGAGCTGATTCGTCGATTCGATTTGGATCCGCGGAAAAAATGCAGAACGTATTCGAAAGGGAACCGGCAAAAAGTCGCATTAGTGGCTGCGTTATGTATGGACGCCGAACTTTATATCCTTGACGAGCCGACTGCAGGTCTTGACCCCTTGATGGAACGTTCTTTTCAAGAGTACGTGATGGAATTGAAAGCAGAAGGGAAGAGTGTACTGTTATCAAGTCATATCCTTTCGGAAGTTGAAAAAATATGTGATAAGGTCGCGATTATTCGGCAAGGGAAAATCATTGAAACAGGTACGTTGAATGAGCTCCAACATTTAACAGGGACAATGATTCAAGTGGAGACAAAACGACCAATCACGGGTCTAAAAGAACTCCAAGGCGTCAGTGGCGTAAAAGGGGAAAATGAATCGATCACGTTTCAAGCGGAACTGGAAAACTTAGACGCCATTATGCGCTATGTTAGTGATTTTGGTATTACAAGAATGGAGAGCTCTCCTCCCACATTGGAGGATTTATTTATTCGTCATTACGAAAAATCCGGCAAAGCGGGAGGCGGGGGATAATGGGAAATCGTTACGGGCGAGGTACGCTCGTTTTATACCGTTTCATCCTCAAACGTGATCGGCTGCGTTTGCCATTATGGCTAGTACCGTTAATCGCTGTGACGGTTATCATTGCCTATGTGTTCACGAATATGTACCCAACTGCTATAGAACGACAAGCGTTGGGAGCAACATTGCGGAATCCGGCGATGACAGCGATGGTCGGTCCGGGATATGGCCTGGACAATTATACATTTGGCGCATTGCTGAGCCACGAAATGCTGTTGATGACAGCAGTAGTAGTGGGTCTCATGAATATTCTTTTGCTGTCACGCCATACGCGCTCGAATGAAGAAGACGGACAGTTAGAGCTAATGCGATCTCTGCCGGTAGGCCGGCTATCAAATCTACTGGCTGTTTTGTTAATGATGTTCAGTGCTAATTTAGTGCTGGCGGTTTCAACTGCGGTTTCTTTACTAATGCTGAACATCGAAAGCATCGACTTTGAGGGTTCACTCGTATATGGGTTTGCATTGGGTGCAGTCGGCATGGTTTTCGCTTCCATCACAGCCGTATTCAATCAGCTCTCCCAAAGTTCAAGAGGCGCTATCGGTTTGTCTATCGCCTTCTTAGTGCTGGCGTATATTGCCCGTGCAATTGGAGACTTATCAAGTGAAACATTATCGTTATTGTCACCGTTAGGGCTGATTCTACGAACGCAAGCCTTTGTTTCGAATGATTGGTGGCCCATAGCCGTGTCCATCGTTATCGCATTTGTTCTTGCATTGATAGCACTGTATTTGAATGCAATTCGAGACATGGGATCGAGCTTTCTGCCCACCCGTGCAGGCAAACCGCATGCCTCAAGAATGTTAACAAATCCACTCGGTCTAGCTTTTCGTCTACAAAGGACGGGACTCATTTCATGGGCAGTAGGAATGTTTGTACTGGGGGCATCTTATGGTTCTGTCCTTGGCGAGATGGAAACTTTCTTTGAAAGTGTCGGCTTTATACAAGATTTGATCGTTCAGCAAACCGGTTTCACGCTAATGGAGCAATTTATACCGGTATTGATGTCTGTCATGGGTATATTCGGAACAATACCCGCACTGATGGCCGTTCTAAAAGTGAAAGGGGAAGAAACCAATGGGCGGCTGGAGCACATCTTGAGCAAATCGGTTTCAAGAAATCGGTTGTTAAGCGGTTATGTGCTGCTAGCTATTATTACAAGTGTCGTATCGTTAGGGTTGGCAGGTATAGGGTTAGGGGGCATGGGGATTTCAACAATCGATGAACCGATGCCGATCACATTATTTCTGAAATCGGCAATGGTTTATTTGCCGGCATTATGGGTCATGATTGGCCTAGCTGTTCTTTTAATCGGCTGGGCACCGCGGTTGACGAGTTTAATCTGGCTCTACGTTGCATTCTCTTTTATCGTGAATTATTTCGGTGAGCTGTTCGAATTTCCATTATGGCTCCAACAGCTGACACCATACGGTTATGTTGCTAGAGTGCCGGTCGAAGCCATCAACTATGTCGATGTAACTTTGTTAATTGCTACAGCCGCCTTATTAATGTTCATTGGCTTTATCGGCTTCAATAGAAGAGACATTAGCCAATCATAAAGAAGAGAATTATGGAAAAGCGATGGCCAAATGTTACCCCCCCATCCATTAACGAGGATGGGGGGGTTGTTTTACAGGAAAAAGAGCCAGACAATCGCCGGGCCAAGAAACGAACCGGCTACAGCACTTAAAGTCATAGCCACCGAACTCATCGAGGCGTCTTCAATACCATATTCAAAAGCTTTTGCCGTGCCAAGACCGTGAGCAGAAGTGCCAAGGCCGATGCCGCGACCGATAGAAGAGTGAACGCCAAGCGTTTTTAATAGCCATGGCCCTGCAATAATGCCGGTAAATCCGGCGACCATAACAAATACTGCAGCTAACGACGGGATTCCGCCAAGCGATTCGGCAAGTTGCATCGCGACAGGCGTCGTGATCGATTTGGGTAAAATGCTGAAAATCATTTCAGCGGAAAAACCCATCAACTTTGCCAGTAGTACGCCGCTGATCATGCCCGTCATGGCACCGGCTGATACACCAAGCGCGACGGGCAGCAAATTTTGAGTGAGTAATTTCCGTTGTTTATAAAGCGGAACGGCAAGGGCAACAACGGCTGGTCCAAGCAACGCCGTAATCCATTGTCCTCCGAGCATATAGCGGTCATAGGAAATATCGAATACGAGTAAAATCGCTACGAGCAATGCTGTTGTCGTCAAAACGGGCGTGAGGAGTGTCCAATGATATTTAACATAAAGCGCATTTAAGAATAGATAAGCGGTGATGGTCAAGGAAGCGAACAATAAAGATAGCAAGATCAGATGCATAAAGTTATAAGCTCCTTTCGTCATTGCGTCCGGCAGACCATTGGCTCAATGTTGCGGAAACGCCCATCGTCAGCAATGTGCTGACCGATGCAATGACAATCAGCCAGAGACCTTTGCCGGTGAACAATTCACCGTATTGGATGACGCCTACAGTTGCTGGGATGAAGTAGAGTGATAAAAAAGCGAGCAGAAACTGCGCACCAGATTCGATCCACTTCAACGGATAAATTTTCAAAAGCAGCGCGATAAAAAGCAGCAAAAAGCCGATGATGCTGCCAGGAAGCGGCAAATCGAATAAATCCCGGAGCCATTCGCCCACGATGTAAAAACCGTACAAGACGATTAGCTGTATAAATATGATCAAAAATTTCATCGCACATCACGCCTTCTCGGAAAATTGGCAAAGAAAATCGAAGTTTCTTCCATAATTAGTTATTCTACAACACTTGAAGAAGATAGCGCGACTTAAGGTTTGGTGAATCAAGCATTTCTAAGCAATTTAATGAAACTTTCAAGGTGGGGCATCCGTAAATAATGATACTAGATGGGAAGGGGAATGAAATATGGGAAAATACACGATTGATGAATTTATCCGACAAACCAAACAAGATGAGCGGGAAAATGATTATTTTGAATTGGAAACGCCGCGTATTTTAGAAGTCAATTTAGCAGACATGGTATGGGCAAAAGCGGGCTCCATGATTTCTTATACCGGACAAATCAAATTCGAACGTGAAGGCGTGCTTGAACATGGCGTTGGAACGATGTTTAAAAAAGCATTAACGGGCGAAGGAACTTCATTGATGAAAGCGGTTGGCCGCGGTCGCCTTTACTTAGCAGACAAAGGAAAGAAAATTACGATTTTCGAATTGAACGATGAAGCGATTACCGTCAATGGCAATGATTTGTTGGCATTTGAGCCAGGCATTCAATGGGAGATTAAAATGATGAGGAAAATGGCCGGCGTCATGGCCGGCGGCTTGTTCAATGTGACATTAAAAGGCAAAGGGCGAGTGGCGATCACGTCGCATTACGAGCCATTGACATTGCTAGTGCGACCAGGTGAATCGGTGCTGACAGACCCGAACGCGACAGTTGCGTGGTCAGGCAATTTAAAACCGGAATTTCGTACAGATGTTTCATTGCGCACGTTCCTTGGGCGCGGGAGTGGTGAGTCGATTCAAATGGAATTCACAGGTGAAGGTTTTGTTATCGTACAGCCTTTTGAAGAAGTATATCTCAGCGGCAACGCAACATGAATTGAATACAATTTCCGTTAAAATTCCCGGTCTTCCCAGACTGGGATTTTTTTATGGGCAGTTTCCAATAATTCGATACTACTTCCTTTTTTTGAGAATAATTATTTTGAAAAAACGACTTTTATCAAGAAGTTTACAAAATTGACTGTGTTTTTGAAAATTTTAAGGAAATTCTGTTGCATTTTTCATTTAATATTGTATTATGACTCTATGCGATATATTGCATACGAAATTTTACGGACTTAAATGTTATTTTAAAATTTCTTTTATTAAATGAATCAATTTCATAAATGGCCCTTTTAAAAAAGTGCAGACTGTTTTTCGGATCATTTTTCCTGTTTTTAAATTTAAGCAGCTGCTAAAGCGGCGTGCTTGGCAGCTTTCAATCGATCACTCGCGAAACGAGTT
>JBFEIJ010000130.1:0-5557 GCA_041553775.1 Planococcus sp. (in: firmicutes) | reverse complement strand
ATTCTTTGGAGACTTCCAAGGATTTTAATTCAATAAGCAGGTGGAAAAAATGAAACAATCAATTCACGAAGAATCACAGCATAAAGCAGAGGAGGGGCCGCATGTTTGATCTGATTTCGCCTGAGCTGATGCTGATGATCACAACGGTCGGTGCGGCCGGTATGGGGATACTCGCCATGTTCGTGCGCTCCAAGGCAGCCAAAAAGCCAGCCTCAGCCAAAAAAATCATCTTGCCGCCGTTGTTCATGTCGACCGGCGCGCTGATGTTCATCTTTCCTTTTTTCCGTGTTGCGCCTATGCAGATTTTCGAAGCGTTGCTCGTGGGCATGCTATTTTCAACGGTGCTCATTTGGACATCGAAATTCGAAGTGCGTGACGGTGATATCTATTTAAAGAAATCGAAGGCATTTGTCTTTATTTTAATCGGCTTATTGCTTGTGCGCTTAATCGGCAAAGTGATCTTGAGTGCGACAATCGATATCGGCGAACTCGGTGGCATGTTCTGGATCTTGGCATTTGGCATGATCGTCCCGTGGCGTCTCGCGATGTACCTTCAATTTAAAAAGCTTCAAAACAAAATAGAAAACGCTGTTCCTCAATAGAGGACAGCGTTTTTTGTTTCATTTTTTTCATAAAAAAGCACCACCGAGAGGCAGTGCTGCTATGTATTCGCGCAATTTAGTCGGATTTTTCGATAAAGTCTTCGATCCATTGATAATCGACAGGGCCATTGACAATTATGTATTGATCTTCACCAATAAGGACGACATCGTTTTCAATTAAAGAAGGCAATGTGATTCGTTCGTCAATATACTCAAGTTGAAAAACGAATTGTTCATCGGTGTATTTGGAAGTGATTTTTTTTGTGCCTATTTTTTTTACTTTATATTGGTGGAAAAATCCGATCAGTTCTTGAATCGATTCAGGATTGTTAACGCTGTGATTGAGTTGCTCCGTATCGTCTTGAGGTTGCTTTCGATACGAAACTTCTTCTATTTCCTCAGCATCTAATACATCAACTAACTCTTTCACTTGATAGTTATTCATTCTAATACTGGTAAAGACGATTAATGCAAGTAGTATTATTCCTATTAAATAAACTAATCTCGCTATAATGCGACTCACCTCCAGTATTATTAGAATTTATTGCAAATTCTCTATATAGTATATCCTAATTCTTAATCAAGATTAATCACTTTTAAAAATAAACTTTGCGAATGAATAATTTACTACACACAAAAAAGCTGTCCCTCGATGATGAGGAACAGCTTTTTTAGCGTTCAAAATATTGTTCGTATGGGTTTACGTCAATCTGCATTTCCGCTAGTTTTTTGCGCAGAAATTTATGGTCACGCTTTGGTGTTGCTAAGATATACCCGCGGATAATGTGTTCGAGTTGAATCGCCTTCACTTTTTCATCCAACAAAATCTGTCCGATGCGCCCCGCGATTTTCTGTTTCGCGACAGGACGGAACAAATCCGGAACCGGCTGCACCAATTCGTTCAATAGCGCTTTCTCTTCAGTGCCCCATAAATGTATGGTTTTATCGACATAATATTCTTCCCAATTTAAATCCGAAAGGCCATCTTTTTTCGGGATGGACTTGAGGAATTTGCGGAACATGAAGAAGCCGCCAATCGCAAACAATCCGACCATCACCACGACCCAAAAAAGGATAAACCATAAAAACCAGCCATCTAATGCCACATTGTTCACCTCTTTTATTCGTACCTCTATCCATTATAGAAGGATTTCTGAAAAAATTCATTAAAAAGGTGTCCTCTTTTCGCATTTGTGTCTATATAGCGAATGAAAGGAGGTGATCGACATGGCAGTAGGAGAATTTAAGAGCGCGAGCATTCGTTGCACGTTGGACAACGGCGTCGACAGCGAAGGCAAAACCATCAAGAAAGTGAAAGCGTACCACAACGTAACAGACGCGGCAGGTGCCAATGAGATTTTGGCAGCGGCAACGGTGTTAACAGGATTCGGCACAAAGCCGTTGATGTTCCTGGAAAAACAAACGGCTCAGAACATTTACGCATAATAAACGAATAGGGGGAAACGAAAATGGCGAAAACATTGGAATTGATTTTTGAGACCGGGGCTGGCAAAGACGTAACATTGTCAGTTGAAGATCCGCGAGAAAATCTGACGCAGCAGGAGCTCCAGTCCGGCATGCAGACGATTATCGAACAAAACATTTTCCACGTTCAAGGCTCAGCGTTAGCGCTCGCTAAAGCAGCGCGCATCGTGGAACGCAACATCTTTGACTACGAAGTTTAAAACAGCATAACCAATTGAGCTCTCCTGCAAGGGGGAGCTTTTCTAATGGAAGCGAGGGGAGAAGGATGGATGAGTGGATGCGATTGATCCAAGAAGTGGGATTCCCGATATTCGTATCGTTTTATCTGATGCACCGGGTGGAATCCAAGCTTGTAGCGATTCATGACGCATTGATCACGATGAAGGTCTCTTAGGTTCTCGATTTTTGCGTGAGCTAATGTAGATGATTCTTATAGTAGAAAATGGCCTCATAAGAAACTTCAGATCCCTCATTGGATCTGAAGTTTCAGACTGTAGACAAAGTCTTGTGAAATGAATATCAGCGTATAACCTCCAATCGGTCTGGCCACTTCGATTTCGGGGGGCTCAGCGCTTCGTCCGCGGAAAGCGTCCGCTTGGTGTGGAGGATCCCATCAATACAGAAATATGTTTAACTATTCTTTTGTCTACAAAAGCTGAAACTTCAGATCCTTCATCGGATCTGAAGTTTTTTTAGATGCGGAAATAGATAAAATAAAATCTATCTGAGTGTAACATCAAGTTCCCTACGAATAACCTCATGGTAAAAATCCTCGTCATATCGCTTCAACACCCGTAACCCTCTCAATGTGTTCATCGTGCCGATTTTCGTGGTTTCCATTTGAAAATGAAGCCGGCCGGTGTAGGTGGTGCCTTTCGTCAAATAGCCTCGTTCAAACTTCTTTTTCAGCAGCGCCAACCCTTCTGTAAAGGATGACTCATAAGGGTAATCAATCGCAGCAAAATAACTCAACGCTCGCAACACATCGTATTTCCAGCGGGTAGGAAAGTGAAATTGAACAATAGAGGGCACAATAATTTCACCATTCGATTTTCTGCGCATGAGATTCCTCTCCAGCAAATAAGCTTGTCCTCGTGGAGTTTGTTCGTGTGTTGCAGCAAGTAGGTTTGTGTAGCCGTGTTTTTCATAATCTGCATAGGCTTCAAGAACGGAAAGGGTCGTATGAATTGAGCTCTTGTTGCTGGACCCATGAGTCGCTGCACAATTCCAGCCGCCATCCAATAGCTGTGACTGGAGTAGATAGTCGACCATTTCTTCAATAACAGGTGCTGAATAATTGCCGTAACTCAACATGCTGACGAGCATGGCAACGACACAGACATCGTACTTGACGGACATGTCCGAATGCCACAGGCGGGAAACTAAAGTTGCTAAGCCTTGCTGATAGATGGGGTGCTTTGGATCAATCTCGAGAGAAGTAAGATCGCGCATCGTATAAAAAGTCGAAATCCATTTAGGACCATAAATTCCGTTTCCCCACATTTTCGTTTCCACGTCAAAACAAGCAAGAAATTCACCTGTCCAGCCGTCAACCGTATAGGAGCTGTACCTATCTAATAAATAAATCTCCGTCTGCCTCTTTACAGCTGGATCACTGTCCAATAAAATCTCAAGAATGTTCATAACGTAAACCTCCTGCGGAATTTAAATGTTTGCAGTGTTGAGGTGCCGAGTGTTCCAGATATAAGTTATATTCGGGGAAAGATGAGAACATACCTTTACGATAAGCTCTTAATTTGGGAAAGCGGAGACCGAACTTATGGATAAAAAAACAAGCTGTTGAGAAATTCTCAACAGCTTGTCTCACTTGGTCTATAAACCGGTTTTTTCTGTTTTTAGCAAATCGCGAATTTCCATAAGCAATTCCTCTTTTTTGTCCAATACAGGAATTTCTTCCTCCGCGGGGACATCTTCTTTGCGCTTTTTGTTTGTAAATATACGAATAAACATGAAAATTGAGAACGCAATAATTGTGAAATCGATGATGGATTGCATAAACGCGCCATAACGCAACTCAGCACCATTAACAGTATAAGTCCAATCGGCCACACTAAAACCGCCGAGCAAAATGCCAACTAACGGCATGATGACGTCTGCAACAAGCGAAGTCACGATTTTCCCAAAAGCAGCCCCAATCACCACCGCTACAGCCAAATCGAGAACATTGCCTTTCAACGCAAAATTCTTAAAATCTTCCAACATGGTTATCAACTCCTTTCTTTTATTTTGGCATTTTCCTAAGCACGATTGCAAGTTAGTAGGGGAATGAGCATGAAATTGCTCATTAAGATCAATCCTTCTAATAAAAAACATATATTGTAAATTACCATTTCAGAATATTCATTGAATGATATAATCAAGTTATGTATAAAGGAGATGATTAACGATGGAAAAGAAAGTGTTTCCTGGCATCATCGGCGGTTTTATCGGGTTTGTAGTTGGCATTCTAGGTGGAGGATTTTTAGGATTAGTTGTAGGTGGTACTTTTTTAGGCGGGTTTGATATTTATGAAAATATCGGGATGGAAGGATATGAGGTGGCCGCGTATATAGGAGCGGCAATCGGAGCAATTGTTTTTTCAATACTGGGCGTCAAATGGGCACGGAAGATTGCGGATAAGAGGCGGAATGCAGCATGATTGAATGAATTAGGCGAATAGTCACGAACATGAAAATATCGTTTCTAAACGCGCAAAGCTAAAGGTAAAGAAGGTGAGTGGGTGAAAACGTTAAATCAAGTCATCCAGGAATACACACGTCTTGTGCAATCAGGAGAGATACAAACAGCCTACAGAGAAATTCAAGCATTTATGCGGAAACTGAGAGCCGATTTTATTAAAAAATACCCCGAGAGCTATATTGGCAGTGTTTATCAGGGAAATATGGATCTTACATTTTTTTCGTTACATACCGAATTGCTTAAAGAAAAAGGGCTGAAAATATCCGTCGTTTATTTGCACAAAAGGGGTTGCTTTGAAGTATGGCTATCAGCTCGGAACAGGGACATAGCGAAGAATTATGATCCTGCGCTATTCTCTGATATGACTGATGAATTCAGTGTACTTCACAATGCTGAAAATCCTGATGCCATCATTGAAAGCGCATTGACGTCAGAGCCTGATTTTGATAAACAAGATGTGCTTGTGGAGCGTATTCATCAAGGCGTGGAGGTATTCGTTGCCGCTGTATCGAGCCGCTTATAACAACCAAAAAATATTAAGTAAAGAAGTACTTATTAGAGGAGGAATTGGATTGAAATCAATGTATCGTTGGAGTGGTTTTGTATTTCTTTTAGTCATTTCAGGTTTATTGTTGAGCAAAGGGATGGATTTAAGATCAATCGGCACAGTGGTGGATGGAGATGGAATAGGCATGAATTTTTTATTTTTTGAAATCAATGACCGCGTGCCTGCTCAAAGTATTCCCGTATATGCATATGTTTTTTTGATT
>JBFEIJ010000129.1:0-5615 GCA_041553775.1 Planococcus sp. (in: firmicutes) | reverse complement strand
AGCATTTGATCGCTCGGTGGTTGTATTCGAGCACCCGCAAATCCATTCTGTGCAGCGCCAATTCATCAAATGCAAAGCGCAACACCATTTTTGTTACTTCCGTTCCCAGCCCATTTCCCCAAACTGAAGGATCGAATAACCCAACGGCATAACGTGCGCGATTGTCCATTTCATTGATTGTCAGCCGAGCTTGCCCCACCATTCTGCCTTCCACTTCCACACACCATTCAGTTGGATTGCGTTCGATGCCTTCGATAAATTGACGCGATTTTTCGAGGGTCTTCGTAAATTCCTGCTGGGTATTTCCACCATACATCCTGATCAGTTCCCGACTCACGTCAACAGATAAATAATCCATTACATCGCTTTCTTTAGGTCTTCTTAGTAACACGTTCTTGCCTTGTATAATTGGTGTCGCAACTGCCATTCCCTCATCTCCTTCGCACTATAGAGACTGTCCTCGCACATTCATGCCTTTTTACGCCATCAACTTTGACATATAGTATTCGTCCACATAGTGACCGTTACTAATTAGTGAATCTCTTTTTATGCCCTCAATTTCAAAGCCCATCTTTTGATACAAAGCGATAGCGGGTTTATTGTCCGCAATCACCGTTAGTTCAAGGCGGTGAAGATTTACTTCGTTAGCCCAAATCATTGTATGACGGAAAAGAGATGTTCCAATTCCTTTACCTCGTGCATCGCTATGGACACCGATTACAAGATACGCCCGGTGAGAAACTCGGCGTGAGGCTTCATTTTGAACAATGAGGTAACCCAAGATCCGGTCGTTTTCACACGCTACGAAAACTTTCGACTTTCCACTACTGTTTGTAGCCTCAATAAATTCAGCAAACGGTTCAAGTGAAATTACCCGTTCGCCAGGATCGAATAGCATATTTCCGGATGCCTCTGCATTTTTCATCACTGCTGCTAATTGCTCCGCATCATTTCTGTTTGCTTCTCTGATTTCAATCATTGCAAGCACTCCTGTTTTTAAGATGTGTTCTATGTAAAACCGCATGAATGCAGGGTTGAATCATTTATTGAGCCATAACATTCTATTCCTTTAAATGTTGATTGCCATGAAAAACGGTTAAAATAAAATCCTTTTCTGGCACTTTTAAGATTTCATACCCTGCCAAAAATTCTTTATTCGAATAAGCGGCTTCTGCAAATTCAATAGCGATGTTTTCTTCCGTTATTGAAATTATGGCGTATCGTGCCAAGGGTTTGTCATAGCAGCCGAGCGCCCCTGGGTTTAAATAAATTCTCTCTTTCGATGCATAATCATGCTTCGGGTGATGATGGCCGAAACATACTAGATCGTATGCGGATTCCTTATAAAAACTATCCAATTTTTCTAAAGAAGGATCCGCATCGATCGGGATCCATTGTTTTTGCGCATCTACATGATAATGCGTGAATAAGAGCTTTTTCCCTTCATACTCCACAACCAACTCTTTAGCCAATCCCTTAAGGAGCGGAATAAACTTCTTGTCTAAGCGGTTTGCAAGCCATATATCATGTGCTTTTTCTCCGCCTTGGCTCGTGGTTTCTTTTTCTTCAAGAACGGCTAAAATTTCTTCTTCGTAATTTCCGGTGACGAACGACACATCGTCTCGAGCAAAAAGGATATCGAGAACTTCATTGGTTTCATATCCGATTCCGACCATGTCTCCAATACAGTAGATGTGTTCGATTTCAGGATTTCGATCGATCTCCTCTAAAGCAGCAAGCAATGCAACGCTATTGCCGTGTACATCTGCAATGACTGCGATTTTGTTGCTCATACAAATCATCCTTTCAAAACCTTAGTTAGCATTGAGCCGACGTTAGTTAAGCCATCACTTCTTCAATGTCTTCCTCTTCCTCGTAAAATGCTGCTTTTTGTGGCTTTAACACAAAATAAGAAAAGACGAATGCGCACACAATCATGATAAGAGCTAATGCGACAATCGTTACGCGCAGCGATAAAACGTCAGCCAAGATACCGATTCCGAGTATAAACACCACCTGGGCACTGCTTTGGATCAATTGAAAAATGCTGGTGACTCTGCCCATGATAGGGACCGGAATATTGTTTTGGTAAAATGTCGAGATTCCAGCATTCATAAAGACATTGAAAAATCCTAAAATTAAAAACCCAATGGTGACTGTGAAAAATGACCATGAAAATGCATACAATATATAACCGAATGCGGTCATTACGACGCCTAGCACGATCATGATGCGCAAAGAAAATTTTGAAGCGAAAACGGAAAGCAAAATGCCGCCGCTCACTGAACCGATGCCCGTAATACTGATCAATAAACTATAATCGAGTTCAGACAATCCGAGAACTTGTTGGGTGAAAACAACTTCTTGTGCATCCATCGCAAACGAAAATAGCATGACCACAATAAAGCTTATATAGATCAATGCGACGTAATTGTTTTGGGAAATAAATTCACGGACTATCGTGAAATCATTCCGCACTTGAGAAAATGTCATTGGCGGAATGGACGCGCGCTCGATTTTTTCGCTCTCTGGCAGCATCGCCAAGAGCAGCGCTGCAATCACAAAGAAAATCGCATTCAGCCAAAGTGTAATTTGGATCGATGTAAGCAAAATGAGCGTCCCCGCTATAGCCGGACCGATGATGAAAGCTCCAGAAGAAGATAACGACCGCAACGCATTAAATCGCTTACGCTTTGCTTTCGGCACGAGCATCGTTGTATACGTGGTGGAAGAAGGTCCAAAAAACGCTTTAGCAACACTCAAGAACACCAATAACACGTAAATTGCAGTGATGGTTGGCGCAATAGGAATGAGGGCAATGAACACTGCCCGCAATAAATACGTCATGATCATCACTTTCTTTTTGCTGCGGTAATCGATAAAGCTCCCTGTCCAAAACTTCGTGAAGATGTTGACGATCGGCCCGACTATCCACAAGCCCGCAACCGCTGCTGCGGATCCGGTCATCTGAAAAACGATGATGTTAATCGCCACCAAGTAAATAAAATCACCGATTCCTGCAATGCCAAGCGACGTTAGCAATATCGCTGGCATCTTCCATTCTCTCAAATTTTTATTCACATAGAACCCCCCAGCATCAAATCAGACCTTTTCCAGTTCATATTCAGTCATTTTCCATCGTCTAATTTGTTTCTCTTATAATCCCTTTAGATTTTTGAATGCTCGCTGCGATAATTAATATCGGTAAAAATTGCTAAACCAATACTTCTTTGAAGCTTTACTTTTGAATCTGAATTTTTATAGCTTTTAAATATATTGAGCATGCCTCCACCGCCAATTGGATCTATTCCTCAAACTCGATTTCCCCTTGTAAAATCTGAACACCTTCTTTCGATTTCAAAAATTCCGTTAGATCTTTTACAGCAGTCTTATCGAGCTTGAATGTCTGGTTTTCCAACGGTTGAAGACTTTGAAGAAACCCTTCTCCATCGTCAGTAACCCATAGATGGTATGGCCGGTTTTCCTCATCTTCCATCGTAAAATGCATTGTAAGCAGCGGTTTCGTACGAATGATTTTTTGCTCAGTCAATTGTTCGGCAGTATTTACAGCATTCACAAAAATAGCAACATCGTCATTGTCATCCACATACTCTTCTTCCGACTGTGAGACGGACTCTTCCGTTTCCCAATAATTCAAGCTGACTCCCTCGGCTTCATCGATAACCTCTGGCGAACACGCTGTACAGAATAGCAACATTAATATCGGTGCCCATTTAACGACTCGCATTTTCCCACTCCTTTTTTGCTCAATGAAATTCATGGTCATTGCTCATTAAACTCCACAATAGGCTATTTTCATTGTGATTCTTATATACCTTATTATACTTTAATTCCAAATATTAGTATGTTAAATTATTAAAATAGTATGAACATTTTGCGATTTATTCGTTTAGGTAGTTAAAAACGGTTTCATGATAGACCGTGAATGGATGAAAGTAGCATATTTGTTCTCTAACCTTTTCATTGTGTAATTGCATAAACACATGTATCCGTTAAGGTTTTTCCGTCTGCCGATAAATCGTCATTGACGAGAATCCCTTCTAATCTGCAGCCGATTTTTTCAGGAATTGCCCTGCTTGCTAAATTGGTGGATTCGCATCTGATTTCAATGCGGGTAAAACCGATGCGATCAAGTCCAAGTTCCATTAAAGCCTTTACCGCTTCTGTCATATAGCCATTGCCTCCAAATTTTGTATTGACCCAATAACCAATTTCACATTTGCCAACTTCCCAATCGATGCTCTGCAAACTAGCCGTACCGATAAACTCCAAAGATTCTTGATGAAAGATTAAAAACCGGAAATTTTCATTCGCTAAAAATTTTACATGGGCATCTTGTAAATTGGCTTCTGTCTGTTCCACTGTAGGCATATCTTGCGCAAAAGGCAGCCAGCGTTTCAGTTCATTAATGGATTCTTTCACGGCTCGGTTTACAATCGCCCCATCTTCTGCACCTATCGGGGCTCTCAGAATTAATCTGTCTGTGTGAATTTCTCTTGGCATTTCTACTTGTGTTGAATCCATGCTTGCTCCTCCTCGTATAGTATATTTAGCCAACAAAAAAACTTTCACCCTTAAGAACTTAATCTTAAGGACGAAAGTTTTTTCGTGGTACCACCTTAGTTTATCAGCGCATCGCTGCAGCCAATCTTATCGGGTACATGCATACCCTATCCACATAACGGTGGATACCGTCTTGCTATCCCTAATACCCTAATTAGCTTGGCAAGAAGCTCCGAGACTTTATTCGCTAATGTGATCATTGCTCTTTTTCAGCTGATGGGAGCTCTCTGTGAATCATCAATATTAGCTACTCTTCTCTTCAACACTTTTATGAAAATGAATATTAAATAAGTGTAGCAATTCAATTATTAATTGTAAATAGTTGGATTTCCAAAATGTGCGATTGAAGATTGACCATCTGATATGATCATTATTCATTCACATCTACACAAGCTCTATTTTCTACCCGCACAGCTTCCAACGCATTTTTTATTACCGTTCGTAATAGTCCTCGATCGCACGCACTTCAATTTCCCAACCTAATTGTTCTCCTTGAGTCACGATCACAGTTGGGTGCTGGGAAGCTATGTGAATTGCCTCTTCCATGTCTTTAGCTTCAATCACGAAGGAACTTCCAATCATTCTTTTGCTCTCGGGCAATTCTACATTGTCCACCTGGATGGCATCGTTGACCCGCTGTATCTTCATACCTTTTTGCGAAACGGCAACATCTGTTAACACATGCTCATTCTTATAAAACGTCTTAAGGTGATGCTCGCATTCCTGCATGATCGCATCAACTTCCTTTTGTGGAAGAGCATCCATTTTCTCTTGATTGAAATAGCCCAAGCATTGAAATTTCATCAAATCCCTCCATTTTTCGCATTTTACATAGACCAGCAACGATTAACATGGACCTCATTCCGTTACAGAAAACTTTCCAACTCTTCTTTTTGGCGCAGATGATGGCGAGAATGCATTTCAACAAGGTCATACCATTCCTTCGCATTTAACCAGCCAAATCCCCCGTGCTTTACTTTTACATTCGGATTCATGGACTCCACGGGCACTTCCCATTGCTCCAGCCGTTT
>JBFEIJ010000128.1:0-5704 GCA_041553775.1 Planococcus sp. (in: firmicutes) | reverse complement strand
TGATATGGTAGAATAGTCATAATAATGAATTATTAAAAACGTCTCAGAGATTGAGAGCTTGAGACGTGAGGACAAAATCCTCACTTTAAACGATAGGGGATGAAGAGATGTTGGGGGAAAGAGAAGAAGAACTATTCGTGAAAAAACCGGTAGAAAAACGCAGGCTCGGGGAACCGACAGCCGCATTTAAAGGCGCGTCTTGGGGCGCGTTGCTGATTGGGGTGTCGACGTATTTGATCGGCTTGTACAATGCGGGGATGGAATTGAACGAAAAAGGCTATTACATTACGTTGATGATTCTTGGACTGTATTCTGCGGTGTCGCTTCAAAAAGCCGTCAGGGACCGCGACGAAGGGATACGGGTCACGAACTTGTATTACGGCATCAGTTGGTTTGCACTGATTTCCGCAATCGCGCTTATGGCAATCGGTTTGTTCAATGCCGGCAGCATCACGTTGAGCGAAAAAGGCTTTTACGGCATTTCGTTCGTCCTGAGCTTATTCGCTGTAGTAACGGTCCAAAAGAATGTGCGTGATACAGAAGAAGCGAATCAGTTAGGAGAGTAATCTTCTAGTCAGTAACTAATAAATACTTGCGTCAAAAAGGCTCGCACTGAAATCAATTGATTTCAGCGCGAGCCTTTTTTTGATTTATTTCTTCAACTCAATGTTCACGTCGCCATTAATATAATTCGGATAAGCAAAAAACTCAATCTTAATGGGATTGATGTAATTTTCATCCCTGATTGCGACCGTCCAATATTGCATATTATTTTCCTTAATCCCCGTCCCCATTGAAGACAAATCGACAATTTTGCCAGTTGCATCAGTCACTTCGCCGCCAAATCCATAATTGAAATCGTCGGGAACGGGGTGCAAGTAATCCAGCGTCAATCCGCTGCGGCTGGCATTGGCCAATTCCCATCGGCCATCTTTCGGACGATGAAGCAATGCATTTTTGTCCGTGTCGACGGTAATGGAGGAATCGTCTTGGTCGACTGCCTGCAATTTATTGATGCGCAGGAATAGTTTTTCGGGCGTTTCGAAATAATTGCTTTGCAAGTAATAAACCGAATCGCCATTTTCGTCTTCACCGCGAGCAGAAAGACCATTCGCTATCGATCCCCATGCTTCGCCATTTTGGTCTTCAAGCCGGATATCCTCGAATTGAAGAATCTTCATCGTATTTTCCGGGTTGAGTGAAATTCGAATTCCGATGCGAAGGGGATGGATCGTTATCTCTTTTACCGTGAATTTTTGCCCCTCGATTTCTACTTCTTCATTGAGCGCAAACACCACACTTGGTTTCACATTTTCGGGAATGGTAAACGGTACGGAAAAATCAAATGATTGACCGTGCAGGACCGTGTCCAATTCAAGTGTGAAGTTTAGATCCCTAAACTTCACCGGATCTTGGAAGGTGAAGCGCAGCAAGTCGGTATAGCTTCGTTGCGAATCTTCATCCGTAGTGGGGTGACTGTACGAAATGCTCGCAGGAGGAAATTCCTGTTCGTTTTTCATTTCGGGTGCTTTGATGACGATTTCCTCCATGTCTTCAGCCGATTCGATCGTATAGAAAATATTCATCCCGGATTCATCGAGAATGACGCCGTCAATTGTCAGCGTGGCATTTTCGATTGTTTGCGACTCGCCGATCGGCTGGTAATATTCATTTTCGAATGCAGCATTCAAGCCTTTGTCGTTTTGGATAAGCTCAACGAATTTTTCCATACCAGGGATTGACGCCACTGCATGTGCAAACGCAGGAGAAACGCGGATCGTGGTCACTAATGTCAGGACGAGAAGCGCAACTGCAGCGAGACTCCAAAGCGTTCGTTTTCGTTTCGCGCGGATTTGTCGTTTTTCGCGTTTCGCTCGTTCGAGTCCCTGCAAGATGGCGCCGTCTGCTGCATTCATCGGAAGAGGGACTTGTTCCAAGCGGTCTTTGAGATCCGTCAATTTCTGTTCTTCTTGTTCATACATGGTTCACCCCTCCTTTGTCCTCGAAATGGCTGCGCAGCGTCCGCAATGTTTTGTGCAGGCGTGATTTAACGGTGCCTTCAGGAATCTTCTCGAGTGCTGCAATGTCTTTGATCTTGACCTCTTGAAAATACTTCATGTACACCAATTGCTGCTCGGTGGGAGACAATGTGCTCAACGCTTCCTGCAGTTCGAGTTGGGTCAAATTGTCGGTTATAAAAGGTTCATTGCTTGCGCCGTCTCGCACGAAGCGTTTGTCTTTCTTTAATTGGTCTTGGCAATAATTCATCATGATGCGGATCAACCAGGTTTTTGCATAAGCCGGCTCTTTCAACGTATGTATGTTCTTGAACGCCCGATATGTCGTTTCCTGCAACGCTTCAAGCGCATCGTGTTCATTTTTCAAAAATGCGTAAGCCGTCCGCAATAACGCTTCTTTATGTATGTGCATCAACGCAACGAACGATTCCTCATCGCCGCGTATCGCTCGTTGAGCCGTTTCAATTTCATTCACAGTGAACACCTCATTTCTCTCTCTTTACATATTAGACCGAGCAGCACCGAAAAAGTTCAAAAGAACTGGAAATTATTTATTGTTCCACTAAAAATTAAAATGAATTCTTTGGGTAATTTACAATCAACTTCCAATTTGCACCATGGAAATGATAAAATAAACAGATAATTGAGTGAAGAGGTGTTTACATGGAGGGGCAAAGCGAACTGATAATATCGATTCGAAATTTGACGATGAGCTACGGCAATAAGAATGTGTTAAACGGGATCAACCTTGAAGTCACGAAAGGTCAGATTATTGGTTATATCGGGCCGAACGGGGCGGGGAAAAGCACAACTGTCAAAATCATGCTGGGGCTGATCGATAGCTACGAGGGCGAAGTCGTGATTTTCGGACAAGATATTTCTGCGGGCGATCCCTCCTATAAGAAAAAAATCGGCTATGTGCCAGAAAATGCGGAAGCATACGATAACCTGACGGCAATGGAATATTTGGTGTTTACCGGTGAGTTGTATGGCATGGAGAGAGAGGCGGCGCAGGCAAAGGCGGAACGCTTGATGCAGCAATTCGATTTGCTGGATGTGCGCCATTCCCGGCTTTCTTCTTTTTCAAAAGGCATGAAACAGAAGGTCTTGATCATCGCCAGCTTGCTGCATGATCCGGATTTATTGTTTTGGGATGAACCGCTCAGCGGGTTAGATGCCAATAGCATGATGGTGATCCAAGAAATTTTGATACAATTGGCGGCGCAAGGAAAGACCATCTTTTATTCGTCCCACATCATGGATCTTGTGGAGAAAATCAGCAACCGCATTGTTCTTTTGGTGAAAGGCGAAGTGGTGGCGGATGGCACGTTTGAAGAACTTCAGGAACAAAGTGAAGAAGGCTCGCTTTCCGGGATTTTCAACCAATTGACAGGCTTTACTGAACACCGCACCAAAGCGCGTGATTTTGTATCGATTGTCAAAGGAGACACGGATTATGCGTGACTTTCAATCATTGAAGTTTCTCTCAGCATTTAAGATCATTTTTACGAAACTAGGTGTGGATTATGCGCTTATGGAAACGATATTGCGCATTAAATTGACGATGGATGAACGGCGTGTGCCAACGATTTTCAACGATACGAATAAAAAGAAAGAAGGCAACCAGTTTCTGAAATCTCTGTGGGTTTACGGATTATATAGTTTATTGTTAATCCCGTTTATGCTGCAAAAGGGAAGCTATATCTTTCCCATGAGTTTGGTATTTGGCTTTATTCTGTTTATCTTGATGACTTCCATGATCTCTGATTTTTCAGCGGTCTTGCTGGATGTTCGCGATAAGAACATTCTTCTGACAAAGCCGATCAACCGCAAAACCATCGCTGCGGCAAAAATTGTCCACATCATGATTTACATGACTTTTGTGACCGGCGCTTTTACAGCGATCCCATTCGTTGTGGGCTTGTTTAAGCACGGTATTTTGTTTTCGTTGATTTTCTTAGTGGAATTGGTGTTGACGATGCTATTGGTTGTGGTGTTAACGTCCTTATTGTATTTGCTTATTTTGCGCTTTTTTGATGGGGAAAAGTTGAAAGACCTCATCAATTACGTGCAGATTTTATTATCGATTGGTGTAATAGTGGGCTATCAAATCTTGATCCGTTCTTTTGAATTTACCAATTTGGAGATGCTGTACACATTCAGATGGTGGCATTATTTGATCCCACCCCTTTGGTACGGTGCACCTTATGAAGTTTTCCTCTCCGGTAATACAGCGAATTATTTAATCATCTTTACTGCATTGGCGGTGTTGGTGCCGAATGTTGCGATTTATGGCTACGCCAAATTGATGCCGTCATTTGAACGGAATCTTGAAAAGTTATTGAGTGATACTAAGATTCGCAAACAAAAAAGAAACCGATTCGATGAAATCGCCGCAAAACTTTTATGCCGCTCGAAAGAAGAGCAGCTATTTTTCCGTTTTACGGCTTCAATGATGAAAAAGGAACGGGAGTTCAAGTTGAAGGTGTTTCCGGCACTTGGTATGGCTGTTTTCTTCCCGCTATTGTTGGTGTTCACGTTTCCTACAGAAGAGGGAGCTGAAGGAATTTCAGGCAGCTTGCTATATTTGTTCATCTACTTCTGCAATTTAATGATTCCGAGCCTTGTGTACATGCTGAAATATTCAGAGGGCTATAAAGGAAGCTGGTTGTTTAAAGCGGCACCGATCGAACAGGCGTCACATAGCTATAGCGGAGCGTTAAAAGCATTTTTTATAAAATTATACGTACCGGTATTTATCGCATTATCGGTGTTTTTCGTCTGGGTGTTCAATGCACAAATTATTCCCGATTTGGTCGCTGTATTTCTAGGCGGTCTGCTGCAAACTTTGATCGCGTTTAAATTGGTGGTCGATGATGAATTTCCTTTCTCCAACTCGTTTGAATTTGCACAGGATGCAGGAGGGATGAAATTATTTCTCCTATCCCTTTTGACAGGCCTCTTTGTTGGAGCGCATTTCATCTCAACTTTCAATGATTACGGCATATACATCTATATTGCTTTATTAGCAGCAGCGGTTTGGATTGGCTGGCAACGGGTGTTTCCGATTCTGAAAAAGCACAAAAAGGAAAAAACGGACTTTGTGTTGGATGAATAAATGAAGGTGGGGCTAAAATCGAGGGAGGGATCATCATGAAAGCGAATGGAGAAGCGAATAAGAAGAATGCGATTGCTTTTTACCGGATGGCGTATATGGGAGAGCCGGCTGAGGCGGTTCGCCGCTATGTCGTGGATGAGTACATTCAGCATAATCCGGATGTGGAAAATGGCACGGCGGGGTTCATCGATTACTTTGAGCGAATGCACCGGGAGTTTCCGGAGAAGGAAATTGAATTTGTGCGCAGTGTTGCAGAAGGGGATTTGGTGTCGTTGCATACGTATCAAGTATGGCCGGGCAATGAACAATACATCACGATGGACTTCTTCCGCTTTGACGACAACGGAAAAATCGTGGAACATTGGGATGCGATTCAAAAGGTTCCGGACCACACGAAATCGGGGAATCCGATGTATTGATTGAAAAAAACTGCTTCGAGGCATTTAAAACGCCTTGGAGCAGTTTTATGTTAAATGACACTTTTTAATCTGGAGACAAATTATAATTAAAATAAATAATGGGGGATAAGCTCCAAGCGGACTGGCCACTTCGCTTTCCGTGGGCTCAG
>JBFEIJ010000127.1:0-5809 GCA_041553775.1 Planococcus sp. (in: firmicutes) | reverse complement strand
CCTGCGGGGTCTTCAGCTTTCGCTGTGCCACAGGAGTCTTCGTGGCCAGACCGCTTGGAGGATGTCAGTTTTCATTAAAGTGATTTATCTACGTCCATTCTCTATTGACAATCACTTTACTTGTTTTATTATCCCTACACTCTAGGATCCGGAACACCAAGTGGCGACTCCTGCGGAAGAACGGAGTGATGAGACCCCGCAGGAGCTTGCGACGAGGAGGCTTAGCGCTTCGTCCGCGGAAAGCGCCCGCTTGGTGTGGAGGATCCCATATAAATACAGAAATGTGTTTAACTATTCTTTTGACAACAAGCTGAGACGGCCCTTTCTCTTATAAGAAAGGACCGTCTTTTTATGCTTCTACATGTTGTTTTGCTTTTACACTTTTGATGCCGAGAACTGCTTGGAATACAAATGCAATCGAACAAATAATGATAGCTGCCCATCCAAGTGTATTGATTGGCTGTTGCAATACCGTTCGAATAACAATTAGCAAGAGCATTGCTGCTAATGCAAAGTTCACGATATAAGGCTTGTCATAAAATTTCTTCAATGAATACCCCGCGAAAACCGCTACTCCAATAATTAATAATGATAATACCATTTCCATTCTATTTCCCCATCCCTGAACAGTTTGTCTAAATTTTAGCACATTTCCGAAGTGATCGAAAGAGTCCATCTTCTAAACCGTCTTTCGTTGCAGGATTTTGATGAAATTCGGCGAAACTAATTGAGGAGACGAATCGTATACAAGATGGAAACAATTGATATTCAGAGGAGGAATAGAATTGAACAACCACGAAATCGATTTCAAACTACACGGTGACGATATGCAATTTGTCGAAGTTGAACTTGATCCTGCTGAAACGGTGATTGCAGAAGCCGGTGCATTGATGATGATGGAAGACGGCATAGTGATGGAAACCATTTTCGGCGATGGTTCAAAAAGTTCAGGCAGCTCCGGACTAATGGGCAAATTGATGGGTGCGGGCAAACGGGTTCTAACGGGTGAAAGTCTGTTTATGACCGCGTTCACAAATAACGGCACTGGCAAACGACATGTTTCTTTTGCCGCTCCGTATCCGGGTAAGATTATTGCCATGGATCTTAGCACACTTGGCGGCAAAATCATTTGCCAAAAAGACTCATTTTTAGCCGCTGCAAAAGGGGTTTCGATTGGCATTGAATTGCAGCAAAAACTCGGTGTCGGCTTTTTTGGCGGAGAAGGCTTTATCATGCAAAAAATTGAAGGCGATGGGCTTGCTTTCGTCCATGCCGGTGGCACGCTGTACAGAAAAAACTTGCAAAAAGGTGAAGTGCTGCGTGTCGATACCGGATGTCTCGTTGCCATGACGGGTGATGTTGATTACAATATCGAACGCGTTGCAGGCATTAAGACTGCCATGTTTGGCGGCGAGGGATTATTTTTCGCGACTGTACGCGGGCCTGGCAGCGTTTGGGTTCAATCCATGCCGTTTAGCCGCATGGCCAGTCGTGTTTTTGCTGCTGCACCGCAAAATCCCGGCAGCAACCAGCAAGGTGAAGGCAGCATCGCCGGTGGATTGTTTAACATGCTTGGAGGCAAATAACCGATCCGCTTAACTTTTAAATCCTTATAATCGCTCCTACTACTTACTAATCCATTAACAAAGGCAGTCCACAAAAAGTCAGAAATCGACTTTTCGCGGACTGCCTTTTCTTTATAGATTGGATCAAACAGATTTTATTGCTTCGTACGGGCGCGCATTTCTTCTACAATACCGGAAAATTTATTGAAATCAAATTCAACGCTATTCGGTTTATAGAAATACAAAATCGATTGGCGCTCCCCTTGTGCGAGCATATAATCGACTACTGCTTTCGGACTGGTCATATCAATTCCCGACTGCTCAGCAGCCGCCAAGTTATCAAGAATCGATGTCGGTGTTGCTGCCATCAAATCATCCTTTCTTTCTGTTGAGTTTTCGCCGTTTTTACATACATCACTTCGCCTGCAACTACAGTCATTTCAACTTTCGCTTCTACGATTTGTTCCATTTCTCCATCAAACAAATCCCGATCCAACACTGTAAAATCGGCATCAAATCCTGCGAAGATCTGTCCGCGCTCATGTTCTTTGCAAATGGCTGCGGCGCTGCCGCTCGTGTACAATTGAATCGCTTCAAAGCGGCTCAGTTTTTCGTGTGGCATATAGCCCTCGTGTGTTTCATATGGTTTTCTTCTTGCTACAGCTGCATATATACCAAGCAATGGGTCTACTTCTTCAATTGGCGCATCCGAACCACCTGCTGAAATCAAGCCCTTATCAAGCAAGCTCTTCCATGCGTAAGCCCAGTTGATACGTTCAACTCCAAGCCGTTCTACAACCCACGGAAAATCCGAAGTGACAAAGCTCGGTTGAATGTCCAATGCAACATCCAGCTTTTGCATACGCTCGACTAAATCTTCACGCACTACCATCGCATGGATCAAGCGGTCTCTCTTCCCTGCTGGTACAGGATGAGCTTCAATGGCGTCTAGCGCTTTCTCTAGTCCAAGGTCACCGATTACATGAACCGCCACAGCTTCTCCGTGTTTTCGCGCCATACCGACTAGACGCTTTAACTCTTCGTCGCTATGCATAGCAACGCCGCTTGTGGTCGGGTCATCATTATACGGTTTGCTGAGCAAAGCCGTTTTACCGCCAATTGAACCATCAGCAAAAATTTTCATGGCGCCTGGATCGATAAACGGTTCGTTATAGCTAGCAGTCTCCATCATATCTTCAAAAACGCTATGAGCGCGCAACAGATGCGCCCTGAATTTCAATGATCCGCCAATGACGTTTTTAAACGCTTGCAGCGGTCGATTATAATCCCCGTAATAGCCCATATCTTCTGTATGTGCACCCGTTAATCCTAATGACAATAAATCTTCTACTGACGTTTTCAGCGCAGTCGTTAAATAATCGACGCTTACTTCCGGCACTTGGCAAGATACCAAGTCTTGCGCTGCATCAAGTAAATACCCTGTAGGTTCGCCGTCGTAATCACGTACAATGACGCCGCCTTCAGGGTCCTCTGTATCTTTTGTAATTCCTGCGAGCTTCAATGCACTCGAATTCGCCAATATCGCATGACGGCATACCCGCTTCAATAACATTGGAGAAGTTGAAATTTCATCGAGCTCATTGCGGTGAAAAATCTTCCGGTCAGCAAAGTTGTTTTCATTCCAGCCTTCCCCGATAAACCACTCGTCTTGCGCAAGATTCTTTGTTGAACGCATCAATTCACTTTTCATTTCTTCAGCTGATTCGATTTTGGATAAATCCACGCGCAGCAATTTCTCACCGTGGCCGATCATGTGCATATGGCTGTCGACAAATCCTGGATACATCACTTTCCCTTGCAAGTCGACTTCTTCATCTGCCATTTCTTTCAATTGATCGTATGTTCCAACTTGCTCTATTTTACCATCGGAAACGAGCACCGCTTCTACGGTTTCTCCTTCAGACGCCATCGTATAAATAATGCCACCATGCCATAAGGTTTTCATGCTGTCACTCCTTTTCTATTCTTAATCATAAATCCAATTCCGTTCGTATTCAACAACATTGATTTTTAAATAACACAAAAGTTGAGGCAATTCGCCTTGGCGACAAAATCAGGTTCAAATATGCTATAATTAAGTCCATATTTTAGAAAGCTGAGGTGAACCCTCCAAGCCGGAGGGAACAATTGGACAGTATACTTATTTTAAATTTGTTTTTGGTGAATATTTTAATCGCGTTAACCGCATTGTTTGTCGGCTCCGAATTTTCGATGATTCGCGTGAGGCAATCTCGGATTGATCAATTGATCATGGAAGGCAATAAAAACGCCGTGCTGACGAAGAAAATCTCGGAGCATTTGGACTATTATTTGTCTGCATGCCAATTGGGCATCACCGTCACCGCCCTTGGTCTCGGGTGGCTCGGTGAACCGACCGTCGAAAGCCTTTTGCATCCGGTATTCGAAAACTTCGGAATTGGCGAACCGACCGCAACCGTTCTTTCGTTTGCCATCGCTTTTGCCAGCATCACGTTTTTGCATGTCGTGTTAGGTGAACTTGCGCCAAAAACTTTGGCAATTCAGTATTCCGAAAAAATGGCGTTATTCTTTTCCCGTCCATTGATCATTTTCGGAAAAATCATGAATCCTGCTATCTGGCTGATGAATGGTTCCGCTCGTGCGCTCTTGCGATTATTTGGCATAGAGCCCGCAGGCCATGAACAAGCACATTCTGAAGAAGAGCTGAAAATCATTATGAACCAGAGCTACCAAAGCGGCGAAATCAACCAAACCGAATTATCGTATATGCAAAACATTTTTTCTTTTGATGAGCGACAAGCGAAAGATGTCATGATTCCACGGACGCAAATGGAAACCATTTCGCTTGAAATGGATCATGATGACCTGATGGAAATTGTTCGAGAGCATCAATACACGCGCTATCCGGTTACGGAAATTGGCGATAAAGATGACATTATCGGATTCGTCAACATCAAGGAAATGCTCACCAATTTTACAATGAACAATAATTTAAAAGACAGTATCAATGTCCATGAAATTCCTTTTGTCGTGGAAGGTTCGCTAATCCAAAATGTTTTATTGACCATGCAGCGTCAACAAGTGCATATGGCGATTGTCATTGATGAATACGGCGGTACAGCCGGCGTCATTACCATGGAAGATATTTTGGAAGAAATAGTCGGAGAAATTCGCGACGAATTTGACGTAGATGAAGCTGATGAAATTAAAGCACTTGATGCCTATAATTACCTATTGAATGGCCGTGTACTTCTTTCCGATCTTGAAGAGCGTTTCGGCATCGCTTTTGAAGATAGCGAAGATGTCGATACGATCGGCGGATGGGTGCAAATGATGAATACCGAAATCGGCGAAGGCGAATCAATCGATTTGCCAACACACATGATTACGGTCATCGAAATGGAAAATCACCAGATCATCACGGTCCAGTTAACACTCAAAGATACAGAGGAAACACCTGAAACTCAACTAACAGAACAAAAATAGCTAAAACCCCCGCTCAGAAAGCGGGGGTTTTAGTTTGTCGACAAAAGAATAGTTAAACATTTTTCCTTATCTAAACCAGGATCCTACACACCAAGCAGACGCCTTGGGCCCACAGGATGTGGGTCATGCAACTGACGCGACAGGGCGTCGCAGTGGCAGTTGCCAAGGACGAAGCGCTGAGCCTCCTCGTCGCCGAAAATAATGCTCTTGTCTCAGCATCGCTACGCTGCTTCGTTGAAAGATCGTACCCCTCGCAAGCTTCGGGCAATGCTCTTCCTGCGGGGTCTCATCACTCCGTTCTTCCGCTGGAATCGCCACTTGGTATACCAAATCCTAGAGTGTAAGGATAAAAAAGATAAGGTGATTGTTATTAGAGAATGGATGGAAATAACTCACTTTGATGAAAACTGACATCCTTCAAGCGGACTGGCCACGAAGACTCCTGTGGGACAGCGAAAGCTGAAGACCCCGGAGTCATAGCAGTGACGAGGAGGCTGAAGCTGAGCCCACGGAAAGCGAAGTGGCCAGCCCGGTTGTAGATTATATACATCTTTATTCAATTTAATCTGTTTACAGACTGATGTAGTTTATAAAATCTAGAACTTTTTTTGAAAATTTAACGAAAAGTAAATAAAGCTAATCGAAAAGGAGATGCATCATATGCAAAAGAATTTTGATTTGATTGTAATAGGAACGGGTTCGGGCGGTTCAACCGCTGCGATGAAATGTAAAAAGGCGGGTTGGGAAGTGGCGATCAT
>JBFEIJ010000126.1:0-5877 GCA_041553775.1 Planococcus sp. (in: firmicutes) | reverse complement strand
GGAAAAGGTAGACCACCATTCGCCATCCGGTGTATTTTAGCTAGTTAAAAAGGAGAACCCGGCTACTACTTAAGTAGTAACCGGGTTCTCCATTTAATTTTTACAATAAGGGGACTAGTTTGTGTTGCACGGCATAGATTAAAGCTTGTGAGCGGCTTTTGACGTTTAACTTCTTAAAGATATTGCTCATATGGATTTTGACTGTTTTGTCGCTGATAAATAAACGATCGGCGATTTCTTTGTTCGACAAGCCTTCGACAAGGCCAAGAAGCACTTCCATTTCTCGTGGCGTGAGTGAGTTGTCATCGGTTTTGTTGTCAGCAGAATGAAGCGATAACAGTTTCTTGGTCATTGCTGGAGGAATGACCGATTCGCCTTGGTTGACGAGGCGAATTGCCGTGATGACTTCTTCGGAAGGCGAGTCTTTCAGTAAATAGCCATTGGCTCCTTCGCGAATAGCTGCCATGAAATTTTCATCGTCTTTGTACATCGTCAGCACAATTACTTTGATATCCGGGTAATGGTGCCGAACCCATTTCGTCAATTCGATGCCATTCATCTCGGGCATGTTGATGTCCATTAAGATAACTGCAGGTTTAATCGTAGGAAGCATCGCTTGCAATTGCTTTGAACCAGTTGCTTCTCCAATCACTTTCATATCAGTTTCTTGTCCAATCATGGTTTTTAAGCCGTCTCTCAATATTGCGTGATCATCCACTAATATTACTTCTATCATTCCGATGTACCTCCTTGGAGTCCAGCTTTAGGAATTCGAACAAAAATTTCAGTACCATTGTTTTGGTTGCTTTCTATTTGGAAAGTGGCGCCGACTTTTTCTGCATCTTCGTTCATTTGCAAAATACCGTAATGGGGTTCTTTCATCGCTGTAGTCATCGCTTCATATAACGAAAAACCGACGCCGTCGTCTTTCACAGTTACTAAAATTTGATCTTTTTGGTAGTTCAGCAACACATTGACGTTTTTCGCTTGTGCATGTTTGATGCAATTATGCAGGCTTTCTTGAATGATGGAGAAAATCGCTTTTTCGATAATCAAATTCAGTTTCGGTTGAATGCCGCGACTTTCAAAAGTGATATCCAGGTTCAAGGTTCTGTCCTTGTTCAGTTCGCCGATTTTATTTTTAATCGCCATGTACAGACCGTGCTGTTCGGTTGGGTATGGACGCAGCGCATAAATGGAATCCCGAATTTCCTGCAGGGCACCTCGCAAAATATTGTTGCTATCATTGGTCAGTCTTTGGGCATCATCCGGATGTGTATGAATCTTCTTAGCGGCAGCATCAAACTTCATGACGGCTCCAGCCAATATTTGAGCGATGCCATCGTGGATATCGTGGGCGATGCGATTGCGCTCTTCCAATAAAATCCGTTGCTCTTTTTCAGAGAAGAGCATTTGTGTTTTCAGGAAAATCGCTAATTGGTTAGCGATTGTTGAAATCGAATGGACATCTTCAACGATAAAACTGTTCGTGCGGGTTTTCGCCATGATGAGGCAACCGACCAATTCGTTCTCGAAAATTAGCGGAGCAAACACGGCAGATTGAATCGCTGGATTGAAGCGGTGGGCTAATGGCGACAAGTGAATATCACTTTTATTGTAAATGGTGGTGGCTTTAACTTGGTTTAATAAGGTGAAAGCAGAATCTTGATCTGAAGAAACCAATTCACCTTCGGTAATCGCCAAATCCCAATTTCCTTTTTCATCACACGTGAACAAATAGCTTTCTTCATAAGATACCACTTCTTTGATCAATTGCTTAATGTCATTTTCCCAGCTCGAGATGGGTATGGCTTTGTTCAATTCTGAAGAAAAGTGGAACAATGCTTTTAAGCGTTGCTTATCTGCGCTTAATCGAATAATGACCGAGCTGATAATCGCCAGGAATATCAATGGGGATAAAAAGAAGAAATAGCTTAAAATGTCTACTTCGCCTCGGTCTTGGTTGCCCATATAATAAAGCAGCAACCCATAAATCATGGAGATGGAAAAACTGAAAAGCTCTGCACGGCTTTTTTGAGCCCAAATGGAGAACGTGTATTTTTCAGGTCTCAAAAGCAAGACAATATCAACAATCAAATTATTGATGAGATAAAAAGACCCAATGAACAATAATAAAAGAAAAATATTGGTAGCCGGTTCCGAAAACGCTATATGGAGCACAGCCCAATTTGTAATGATGTCGGCTAGAACTAAGCTGAGTCCCAATTGTGCCGGATTGAAAAAAATGATTCGGAGCGGGCGCTGGTTGATTAAGGTTGAAAACAGAACGGCCGCAAAATACAACACGGCTGTTATTTCAACGCCATACAATAAATACACCAAATAGACGATGGGGAAGGTTAACGAAGAATTCCCTTTTTGAAAAGGCATCGGGAAATATTCAGCGATAAAAATAAAGGCGATTAGAAAAAGTAAATCATAGGGATCTCTGATTGTTTCTATGCCGAGTGCAGCTAGAATGATCACTGTCCAGCCGATGGCAGAAACAAGCGTCATGAAAAGTTGAGCAGTATAATGTCTGGAAGATTTTTGTGTCAACGGGTATCCATCCTATCCGATCCAAAACCATTGGGCGTTTTGCAAGGGCCTAATCGTTTTTCTAGTTTATGTTCTCGCTTTGTTAATACAATACATGATTTCTAGAAAGAAATTACATAAATTTTTCTGCTTTAACGATGTGAATACCTGCACTCGCCAATGAATGTGAAATCGCTGTCGCGAATTCCAGTGCATGGATGCCATCGCCGTGGATGCAAATGGTATCGGCTTTGATGTGGATGGGCTGATTCTCCGTACTCATCACTTTTTGTTCTTTGACCATAAGGATAACTTGCTCTAATGCTATGGCGGTCTCGGTAATTAGCGCGTTCGACTGGCTGCGCGGCGTCAAGCTGCCATCCGCCTGATAGGTGCGGTCTGAAAAAACTTCGTTGGCGGTGCGCAGGCCTATCTTGTCGCCGGCCATCACTAATTCGCTACCAGACAAACCGAACAAAATCAGTTCAGGATTAATATCGTACACCGCTTCAGCAATCGCTTCCGACAACCGGGCATCAGTGACGGCCATATTATAGAGGGCGCCGTGCGCTTTTACGTGTTGCATTTTGCCGCCTTCTGCTTGGACAAATCCCGATAATGCGCCAATTTGATAGATGACGATGTCATAAGCTTCACGTGGGGACAACTGGATATTGCGCCGGCCAAAGCCGACAAGATCCTGAAGTCCGGGGTGGGCACCAATGCCAACGTTGTTTTCAAGAGCGAGCTGGACCGTTTTTCGCATCGTTGTAGGATCACCGGCATGGAAACCACAAGCAATATTAGCCGATGTGATAAACTTCATGATTTCTTCATCATTGCCCATTTGATAGACGCCAAAGCTTTCCCCCATATCGCAGTTTAAATCCACTTTCAAGGTCATGTTCATTCCTCCATCTTCAAGTCGATGCCCAATTTCAATTGGCGGATTTGCTGCTCCTGAGCAATTATACGCTGTTGTGCATCTTCGAGTGAAATTTCTTGAAACCGTATTTTATCGCCGGGTTTCAATTGACTGATGAGCGGCAAATCGATGCTCGCCACTTGTCCGATTTTGGGATAGCCGCCTGTCGTCTGGCGGTCAGCCATCAAGATGATGGGGTTGCCGTCCGGCGGTACTTGAATCGAACCGAACGATACAGGTTCCGATAGTAATTCTGTTGCCTTTTCTAGCGACAATGGAACACCTTCAAGCCGGTAACCCATTCGATCAGAATGAGCACCTACCGTAAAAGAACCGGTAAATAGCTGCTTATGGCTATCGGCATCGAACAAGTCGAATTGACGCCCTTTCATAATACGAACGACGGGTTCGTTGAAATAGCGAATCGCCGGAATTTGCCAATGTTGTTCGGAACTCGCCGCTATTAACAGCGAGGCCAGTCGTTTCGGATCTACTGGGTTCAGTGGAATACGGTCGCCGGATTTCAAAGGTCGACCTTGGAAACCGCCGATGGTTGCCCGTAAATAAGTCGATTTACTGTGCATGACTTCCGGTACATCAATACCGCCAGCGATTGCAAGATAAGTTCGGCAGCCTTTTTTGGGAGCGCCGAACGATAAGACGGAGCCTTTTTTAACAGCCAAAATGCGCCACATGCCACAGGACCGGCCATCAAGCTGAGGTGACAAATCACCGCCGCATAAAGCGATACATGCATCGGTTTCAAACTCGATGGAAGGACCGGTGAACGAAATTTCAAGTGCCGCCGTATTCTCGTGATTTCCAACGAGCAAATTGGCTAGGCGATGCGCAAACGGGTCCATTGCGCCACTCGCAATAACGCCATACTTTTGGAAGCCATAGCGACCCAAGTCCTGCACCGATGTCAGCATGCCGCCTTTAAGAATCTTCAGCATGGCGATGTTCCTCCCAGTCATGGTATTGCTGTTCTGAAATTCGATGGAATTTTATTTTGTCCCCGGCTTTTAGCAAGCTCGGCATTTCCTGTTCTGGTTGGAACAGGCGCAACGGGGTGCGGCCGATTAATTGCCAGCCGCCAGGAGTTTCAATCGGATATATGCCGGTTTGGATGCCGGCGATGCCGACGCTGCGTTCCGGAATTCGCAGTCTCGGGCTGTCTTTTCGCGGAGCCGCAATTTTTTCTGACATCCCGGTGATAAAAGGAAAACCTGGGGCAAAACCGATCATGGCCACAACGTAATCACCATCGCTGTGGAGGGCAATGACTTCTTCTGCGGACAGTCCGTTATGCGCGGCGACGAATTCGAGGTCGGGACCGAACGCGCCGCCGTAGCAAACCGGTATCTCGACCGTTCGCACTGGAGGTTCATGAACTTCATCTGCTTGCTGCAAGAGCTCTTCCAAAACTGCTATCGCGTCATCGTAAAAAACAGCTAGCGGATTGTAGAATACGGCAATCGTCGTGAGCGCTGGAACCGATTCGATCATCCAAGAGGGAGCGTGATGTTCCAACAACGTAGCTGCTTTACGGATGCGCTTCTGGACTTCCTTGTTTATTTCATTGCCGAATTCAATGAGTACCGCTTGATCTCCAAGTGGGGTGAACCGAAAGCGCATGCTATCACCTCATCCTCTGATTATTCGAACTACTTTTTTATCAAGTATACGGCTTTATAGAGATGAACGGAAGAGAATGTGTGATTCGTTAAAGGAGCTAGCCGCCAGTTGGCAATAAAAAAACTGCCCGCAAATGCGGACAGCTTTTTTGTTTTATTCTTCAATATCAACTTTTTGTGTTACATCAGCGTCGTTGAAAAATTCTTTAGAAAGTTTAGCGATCGTGCCGTCTTCTAGCATTTCTTCAATCGCGTCATTGACGTTTTTCACCAATTCTTCATTGTCTTTGCTCATTACCATGCTTACTTCAGATGGGCTGTACTTGATGTCGGGATGGATAGTGATGTTCAATTCCGGGAAAGCTGCCAATGCTAAAGTCTGCAAGTAATAATCGTTCAAGATCACATCCGTGCGTCCGATTGCAACATCACGCAAATACGCTTCATTTGTTGCATTGTCGTAAACGACTTCTTCAGCTCCTAAAGAACGTGCAAGTTCCATGTAAACAGATGTAGATGCACCAGCTGCTTTCTTGCCTTTCAAGTCTTCCAATGTCTCAATGCCAGACAAATCGTCTTTGCGGACGATTGCTGTGCCGTAAGAGAATTTAAATGGCGTAGAGAAAGCGAATTTCTCTTTACGGTCTTCTGTTGCTTCAATGTCATTCGCTGCCAAGTCGACTTGACCTGTTTGTACAGAAGTCAGCATTTCGTCAAAGCCAAGTTCTGTGAATTCAACTTCAAGCTCTAAACGTTCTGCAACTTCGCGCACAACTT
>JBFEIJ010000125.1:0-5882 GCA_041553775.1 Planococcus sp. (in: firmicutes) | reverse complement strand
TTGGTTGTGGTGACTTAATTCTACAAGAAAAGGTCTTCCTTTTTCTATTTATTCATTTACACAAGATATTTTACGCTCTCTAAAACGCATACTAATTCAAAAAAGTTTAAAATGTGTATGAGGAAAGATGCTAATATAAATATTCATAGTATAATTATCACGTTGGATATAAAAATTCTGAATAAATGAGGGGGAAGCAATTTAATATTGCATAATTAATGGAAAATCTGATGTATTTAATAGTATCTTTTCTGCTATCTGCTATATTAGTCGTATTATTAATCCCACTGTTAAAAAGATTAAAATTTGGCCAGTCTGTAAGATTGGAAGGACCTCAATCGCATTTGATTAAAACAGGTATACCTACAATGGGCGGGATAGCTTTCCTACTAAGTACTACTCTAATGACTTTAGTGTTAATAACATTAAGTGAGAACAAAGCTCCTTTATTTTTGTTGCTTTTTATTCTTATTTCATATGGTTTAATCGGATTTATTGACGACTATATTATAGTGGTGAAAAAGGACAATGCTGGTCTAACTTCAAAACAAAAATTAGCGTTCCAAATATTAGCTGCTATCGTTTTTTATTTATTATGCAACGGATTTAATTTTTATCAAATAGGTACTTCTATTTCAATTCCTATATTTGAAGTGACGTTACCTCTTGGTTTTATGTATTTTATATTTATAGTTTTTTGGCAAGTAGGTTTTTCAAATGCCGTTAATCTCACAGACGGGGTCGATGGATTAGCCACAACTCTAACTATAATAGCGTTATCATTTTTAGGATTAATAGCGCACAATCAGCATTTACCTGAAATTGTTACCTTCACTTTTATCCTAATAGGAAGTTTATTAGGGTTTCTATTATTCAATAAAAATAAATCGAAAATAATTATGGGTGATACTGGATCTTTGGCATTGGGGAGCGTTTTAGCTACTATCTCTATTTTAATGAAACAGGAACTCTTGTTATTGCTAATTGGACTAGTATTCGTTTGTGTTACTGCTTCAGTAATGATCCAGGTCCATTCTATAAAACGTAGAGGGAAAAAAGTATTCAGAATGGCACCAATCCACCATCACTTTGAAATTATAGGTTGGAGTGAGTGGAAAATTGTTGGCGTATTTTCATTTTATGGACTAGTGGGAGGTTTGTTGGGGGTATATCTTGTTTTGTTTTAGTAATAGTCTTTAGTTTAAAAAAGTTTACATATCAAGAATTATCGGAAGAGAGAAAACTTCGGTTGAAGTTTTCTCTCTTTTTTTAGTTTATTTCTACAAATACTTCCTTTCTTTAGTAGCTGTTTTCTAAAACTGCCTAATACTCTTTCAGCCTACATGATTAACAGAATCTCAGAATATAACAATTAGAGATATTACAATCACTAAATGGGAATTACTAGATAAAATAGAAATTTCTATTTTTACTCATGATAAAATAAAGAGAATCTAAGTAAAGGTTCCTATACCTATTTTGTTTCTAAAAGATTGCTCATCGGCATACGAATAAATCCTTTCATTATATTCAGGTATATGCTTGAGAGTAAGAAATGTAAGGGATTGAAAAAAATTAATTACAAAGTTTATACAATTTTTCACAATAATTGAACCGAAAGAATACAATGATTCGTCTTTAAGGTAACAACACACAGCCATGTCTTACGTAATGATGGAGGAAGAGGTGAACTGAATGCTCATGGACTATCAAAACGACGACAGACATGAATTTGCTCGGGAAGAATGGCTAAGAGAAGTCGCTTATACATATGGAGATCAGATTACAAAATTGGCTTACAGCTATTTAAAAGATTGGAACCAGGCGCAAGATGTCGCGCAGGATGTCCTGCTGACCTGCTTTAAAAATTATGAGAATCGCTTAGCTATAACTTCTTATAAAGCATGGATTTACCGAGTCACCATCAATCGGTCCAAGGATTTATTAAAGAGTTCGTTCCTAAAGAAAGTTGTCCTGAGTAACGGCTTGGTGAAACTAATTCATGCTGCCGATCACATTCCAGAAACGGCAGCCCTGCGAAATGAAGAGAATAGCGAATTAATTAAAGCTGTATTTTCGCTTCCGGTAAAGTACCGGGAAGTTATTTTGTTGTATTACTACGAGGAACTGGATACGAAAGAAATCAGTGAGATTATCCGAATAAACGAAAATACGGTGCGAACCCGCTTGAGAAGAGGCAGAGACCGTCTGGGAGAATTGCTGAAAGGAGAGAGCCTGAATGAGTCATGACCTTGAGAAATTACGTGAACAAATAGATGGATCGGTCTACAAGGAACGGAAATTTACAGAAAAAGAAATGAAAAAGCTTTTTCAGACTGTCCGTTCCAAGGAAAAACGGATTTCATGGATTCCCCAAACATTGACCATTATTTTCACATCGGCATTTCTCGGAATCGGTGGCTTATATTTGCATGATCACTTACTGGAGGGCGAAGATGAGGCGGTGGAACAAGCCGCTACTGCAGACTTTGTCCCACCCTCCGAAGCTATAAATTTTCCTGAGTGGAAGACTATTCAGCCAACCGAAATTCAAATGGGGGATTATATAGGTAATGTACAGTATATGAAAGATGCAGAGTTTCTTGCGGATTTACGCGGGCCAGTCATGACTTCCAAAAGTAATGGGGAAGACACACTTAGGGTTCACCGTTATACATCCGGTGCAGATACTTCGAGTCATCTTCTTATTGAACAATGGCAGACCGATTCGGGTTCTCCTGAATGGTTGGAGAAGCAGATAGAACAGTTGGAAACGAAAGAAATTTTAAAAATAGGAGAAACGACGGCTTATCTCCAAAACGATAGCGGCATGAATATCGGTTTTTTCAGCGCAGGGAAACTCACTTTCTTCGTTTCGGGGGAGGCAGACGTCATAAGTTTGGCGGAGGTACAGCAAATTCTCGAGCATACGATAAAAGGAGAAGATTTCAGCAAGATGATGGAATACGAAGGGGGAGCACAATGAGCATTCCAATTAGTCTAGAGAAATTAACGAAAAATTTCCAGGTAGGTGGAATCGAAAATCAGGTATTGAAGAATATTACTCTAAACTTTACTTCTGATGAGTCAACGGCGATTGTGGGTACCTCCGGTTCTGGCAAGTCGACGCTGCTCAGTATCATCGGAACCTTGGACAGGCAGACGAATGGGTCGTTCTTTTTAGGAGAACGGGATGTATCAAAAATGAAAGCAGGAGAATTATCGGAAGTGCGATTCAATGATATGGGCTTTATCTTTCAGCAATATCACCTGGTCGGTTCACTGACCGTGCTTGAAAATGTGTTAAGCCCCTTGATGATGCGAAAAGTGGAGTACAACAAGAAAGAACGGGCCGTTTCGCTTCTGGAACGGGTCGGATTAAAAGAGCATTTACATAAGCTGCCCTCTCAATTGTCGGGAGGCCAACAGCAGCGCGTCGCCATTGCAAGGGCATTGATTAACCAGCCTGCGTGGATTCTGGCGGATGAACCTACAGGGAATCTTGATTCGACTACGGGTGAAACCATACTGGCCCTGTTACTGGAGTTGAAGGAAGAGTCGGGTTGTGGACTGATTATTGTTACGCACGATATGGAGCTTGCCCAAAAAATGGAGCGTCAAATCCTGATTCAGGATGGTGAGATTCAGACGGATGAGAGGAGAGCGATTGCATGATCTCCTTTATGCTGAAGCAATGGTTCCGCCATAAAGAGCGATTCCTTCTATCGCTGATTGGTGTTGCATTGATTAGTGGGGTGTTGATTTACCTGTTCAATTTGACGGAAACAACAAAAGGGACAGTCGAAACCAATCTGCAGAAACAATGGAAAAGTGCTTATGATTTAGTAGTGACTCCACCCGGCCAAGTATTCAACGATGCAGCAATTCTTGAACCAAACTACTTGAACGGTATTTACGGTGGAATATCTAGGGAACAATACGAACAGATTAAAGCGCTAGCAGATATTGAAGTGGCAGCTCCTGTTTCCATTTTAGGCTACATGCCGTTGGCCTTGAACTTCAAAAATCCGTTTGAAATCGCTGGCGATGAAACAGCACTTTATAAAACTGAGATAACCGAAACGTACAACGATGGATTTTCCGAAAAAACGCTGCAAAAGGTGGAAACCTACGGGGCAGCGAACTGGTTCGGGGCTACCGATGGACTGGGTTTTTTTGCAGGTTATGAAGGAGGGGTCTCCCTTCGCCAAAATCAGTTGATCGTCGGCATCGATCCAACCGAGGAAGCGAAATTGGTGGGATTGGATCAAGCGACTGCTGCTTCGAAAATGAGTCGGTATTTGGAGACGGACGAAGAGATCCAAGCGCTGGGTGAAGATGGGAAGCCAGTACCCGAAGGTACTCAAGCTTCAGCCAACCGCATATTTGAAATTCCGGTACTGTTGAACGAACAAAGTTTTTCATCCAGCACTTTTGATGTTTCACTCGAAAAGCTGGATATTCCCTTTGAATCGGCTGAAGAACAGCAAACCGCCACAGATAAAATAAGAGATGGTGGAGGAAGAGCTTACCTGGAAGCCGCTGAAAAGACGGAAGTCGATTCTTTCCGACTAACAGGAAGCGAATTTGAAGAAACATTTTTCGGGAAACTAATGGAACCGGATGCTGATTCCGGCATCGAAGTCAGCGGAACGCAGCTCGTTTACAAAAGCAGCAATCTGGACTACGCCAAAGTAGGAAGTCCATTTCCATCCCGTTGGGGCGAGAGCTTCAGTGTCTCCAGCCAGCCTGTGAAACTGGAAGATCCGATTTTTGCAGATGGTCTGCCTGCGAACGGTTTCCGGATGCCGGAGATGTTTCCGCATGAAACGAATGAAATGGGGGTCCCATTGCTGCCCATTCTGAAATTGGACATCATCGGTACTTATTCACCCGATAAATTGAACATCAGCAACGATCCTTTAACAGAACTGCCGCTTGAGACGTACCGTCCGGCGACAGCGGATATCGTTCTCGGTTCTGATCAAGAACCGCTTAATCCAATTGGCCAATTTAAAGGGGCTCCAGGGCCAACCGGCTTGCTGACAAGTCCGCCGAACCTCTTGACAACGATAGAAGCGGCCGAGGAAATTACGGGCGGCAACAGCATTTCTTCAATCCGTGTAAAAGTAGCGGGCATCGAAGAGATGGGCGAATCCGCGCAGCAAAAATTGGACGAGCTCAAAGCCGAAATTGAAGCAATGACCGGTCTGGATGTCTTCATCACACGGGGTTCTTCACCACAGTCAACGATTATTGAAGTGAGAGAAGGAGCCGAATCTCTGGGGTGGATTGAGCAGCCATGGATTCACGTTGGCGCAGCCATCACCATTTTCCGAGAAGCTTCGTTGGGTTACTCCAGTGTCTTATTAGCGGTCCTATTGATCGGAGCAATGTATATTCTGGCTACGACCTACGTTTCCTATCTGACGCGAAAACGTGAATACAGCATTCTTCTGTCTCTCGGTTGGAAAACCGGCATGTTGCGAAGACTGATCATCATGGAAGCTGTCTTTTTCGTCTTGATTATTATTTTGGCATCCTTCATCGTTGAAATTTTATTAGCAGCCAATGGCCAAAGTTTTAATATGATGAAAATCGGTTTGATTAGCGCTACAGCAGTGTTTATTTACTGTTTGGGGATTTTATTGCCGCTGATTCAGGTGGGAAGAATCCAACCGTATCAGGGAATCAAGAATGGTGAGATCAACCGTCGTTCGAAGCGGATTATGAGCAATAACTTCTTAGGAGGTTTTGTCTTGAACCATATCATTCAACGGCCAGGAAGAAATCTATTATCTATTTTGGCGATTGCCATTCCTTCCACGCTTTTGTCCTTTTATTTGTTTGTCACGATTCGCTTGGACGGAATTCTGTTTACT
>JBFEIJ010000124.1:0-5963 GCA_041553775.1 Planococcus sp. (in: firmicutes) | reverse complement strand
TGTAACCGCTAGAATAAAGTGAACAGTTTTTGCTCATTTCGATTGAACACTTTTCGCCCAGTCTATTCTTTCCTGTAAACTGATTTTATCAGCTTGTAGGAGGAACATAATGGAGGAAAAGTTAATGGTATATCTAGAAGTTCATCAGTTGAAAAAGCAAAGATTGAGAGTCGCACAGATTGCTAAAAGATTGAAGGTTTCACGTACCACTGTGTACAAATATCTGGAGATGACGTTTGAAGAGGCAGTAGAAGAATTTGAACCAAGTGACCGAAAGAAGAAGTTGGATCCCTACCGGGATTGGATTGTGAACTGGTTGAAGGAATTCCCTTCCCTAAGCGGAGCTCAGGTATATGATTGGCTACAAGAAAGGTTTCCTGACATCAATGTTGGAGAGAGCACTGTGCGCCGATATGTCAATGAGGTAAGAGAGCTGTATCAGATTGAAAAGAAAGAAGAACCACGTGAATATGAGTCAGTCGATGAACTGCCACCAGGAAAACAGCTGCAGGTAGATTGGGGGCAGACGATTCAAAAAGATACACTTGGAAAAAAAGTCCGCCTATACTTCATCGCCTTTGTGCTGGCCCATTCTCGCCAAAAGTATACATGGTGGTTCAATCGGCCATTTTGCATATAGCCATCTAAAAGAACCACCTGTGCCACATTTTAGAACCACTGCAGACAAAAAATAGAACCACTTAAGACACGAGAGAACCACTCCTATATAATTGGTTTGCGGAATATTCCGTAAATTGATTGTGTAGGAGGTTTTTTATGATCAAATATCGAGAGATTCTCCGACTGGATGCGCAAGAAGTATCCAAACGGGGCATCGCAGCCAGCTGTAAGTGCTCAAGGAGTACGATTAATGATGTGCTGGAGCAAGCAGAAAAGAAAGGGATTTCTTGGCCTTTGCCAGAGGAGTTGGGAGACAGAGAGCTTCAAAAGCTTCTATTCCCCGAGAAGCATATGAAAGACGAAAGGCACTTACCTGACATGGACTACGTCCATAAAGAGATGGCGAAAACAGGCGTTACGCTCTCGCTCCTCTGGCATGAATACGTCATCGTCTGCCGAAACGGGAATCAGATTCCCTACAGCTATCGCCAGTTCTGCCGGGAATACACGAAGTTCGTCACCACAACCAAAGCGACCATGCGCATTAAACGAAAACCGGCTGAAACCCTTGAAGTCGATTGGGCCGGCACTTCGATGAGTGTAAGAGATCAAACAACAGGTGAAGTACATGAGGTGTCACTTTTTGCGGCCACCTTGTCTTGCAGTAGCTACTCGTATGTCGAAGGGTTCTATTCCATGAACTCGCTTCATTGGATTACCGGACATATACATGCATTTGAATTCTTTGGAGGCGTCACACAAACGATCGTGCCCGATAATTTGAAAACGGGAGTCGAAAAACCTTCTTATAGCGATCCCGTAATTAACCGGACGTATCAAGAATTGGCGGAGCATTATCACACCGTCGTCATCCCGGCACGCGTCAGGAAACCCAAGGACAAGCCCAGTGTCGAAGGAACCGTTGGCACCATCACCACCTGGATTATCGCTTCACTGAGGAACCAAGTGTTCTTTTCGCTGCAAGAACTGAATGAAGCCGTTCGGCTTAAGCTGGAGGAATTCAATGAAAAAGAGTTTCAAAAGAAAAAAGGAAGCCGGCTCACCGCCTTCATGGAAGAGGAGAAGTTTGCGCTCCTTCCCCTTCCTGCTTCCCGGTACGAGATGGCTCACTGGAAGAAAGCCACTGTACAACCAGATTATCATATCGAAGAAGACAAGATGTATTATTCGGTCCCTTATGAATACATTAAACACGTGGTGGAAATCCGAATCACCCGAACGATGGTGGAGGTGTTCTTCAACAATTTTCGAATCGCCTCCCACAAGAGATTGTTTGGAAAGAACGGGCAAACATCTACTGTTTTTGAGCATCTGCCTGCCAAGCATCAGCAGTTTCTTACGTTTACACCGGCGCATTTCATTGAATGGGGAGAGTCCATCGGACCCTCTACGGAAAAAGCTGTCCGCACGATTCTAGTCAATGGAACCAATGAAAAGCAGGCACTCAAGCTCTGCTTGGGGCTTACAAAACTCGTAGCACAGTATAGTGAACGCGAACTTGAGTTGGCTTGCGCAAAGTCATTGGCCTTCTCTCCGCGAGTGAGCTTAAATACAATTAAGACGATTCTCAAAACGGAGCGTGACATCAAAGCGACGACTCCGTCACAAAAGAAAACTGTCAGCCTTTCAAAAGAGCATGGATTTGTCAGAGGGGCAGACTATTACGGGAGGAAAGATCAATGACCATTGAATCGACAATCACCAAACTAAACGAAATGCGCCTGAGCGCGATAGCCGACACCTATTATACTCAAATGAATGATCCTCAATACCGGGAACTGTCTTTCGAAGATCGTTTCAATTTATTGGTCGACAGCGAATACATTCGCCGGAAGAACAGCAAATTAGAACGGCTGATCCGTACAGCGAATTTTCGTATGCCAGATGCTTGTATCGAAGACCTCCACTACTACGAAGACCGCAAGCTGGATCGTACCACCATTTTGCGTTTAGCCAGCTGCAATTACATCGGCGAAAAACAGAACGTCATTCTAAAAGGGGCGTCTGGAAACGGAAAATCTTATTTAGCATGCGCTTTTGGCGTCAGTGCTTGCCGAAACGGCTATACGGCCAAATATATGCGTCTGCCGGAATTACTGGATGAACTGGCCTTGGCTCGATTAAATGGGACGTATCAAAAGACCATGAAAGCTTACCGAAAGGTAAACTTATTAATTTTAGACGAGTGGTTGCTTGTCTCCTTGACCGAACATGAAGCGAGAGATGTACTGGAAATCGTCGAATCAAGATACCAGAATGCCTCCACTATTTTCTGTTCGCAGTTTGAACCTAGCGGTTGGTATGAACAGATTGGGGAAGCGACACTCGCCGATGCCATTCTCGATCGGGTCATCCATAGTTCGCATTCCATTTTCATTGATGGCAAAGTTTCCATGCGCGAAAGACTCGGGATTCAGTCATAAGAATAAGAAGCCGCCATTGGGCGGTCTTCTTATTCTTATGACTGGTTCTCAGATGTCCGAAGTGGTTCTGATTTTTGTCCGAGATGGTTCTATTTTATGGCACGAGTGGTTCTTGAGCTTGTCCTTCTTCAATTTACGACAGCGGATACGATACGTTGCCATGAGCTCGCGTTTCAGTACTATGACGGGATTGCAGAAGAAATCGTTTATGATCAAGATAATCTCATCGCCGTTAGTGAAAATGCAGGAGACCTAATTTTGACTACGGCATTCCAACAGTATGTTCAACAAAGAAAGTTCCGCGTGTATTTGTGTAGAAAGGCGGATCCGGAATCCAAAGGGAAAATTGAGAATGTCGTGAAATATGTAAAGAACAACTTCGCAAAAAACCGAGTATATTCGACACTAGAAGACTGGAACGACCGCAGCCTTAACTGGCTGGAGCGAACCGGAAATTACAAGGTCCATAACACGACAAAAAAGAGACCCTACGAAGTGTTCCTCCTGGAAAAGCAACACTTACGCAAGATCTCTGACCCGCTTTCTTTCGAAAGCAACTATACGGAAAGTATAACAAGGAATGTCCGTAAGGACAATACGGTGCATTTTCGTTCCAATCGGTATTCTTTACCACTTGGCACCTATACGAAACTAGCACATGTTCGTTTATACAGTGCCGATAACTCACTCAAAATCTGCGATCCATCTACAGGTGAGGTAATCGCTGATCACCCCATCTCGTTAGAGAAAGGTCGTCTAATTAAAAATAGAAACCATTCCCGTGAGCGTTCCACGTCGCTCGAAGTGATGAAGCAAGAATTGATCACACTGCTTGCCCATGACAAGGCAAAAGATTACATAGACAAAATCAGTACAGACTATGGGCGATATCGCCGGGATCAATTTTCACTGATCAAGAAAGTGGCGCAAGAAAATGCCGAATGGACTCATTTGGCGCTTGAAAAGTGCATAAATGAAAATCTTTATAGCGCAAATGCCTTTCGTGATGTCGTCGACTTTCTTCATCGGACGAAGTTAGACCAACCAATAAAACTTGAGGAGAACAGAAAACTTCCGGTTGATATAGCGGTACAGACTCGAAATATGGATGAATACCTCCAATTGATGGGAGGGAAACGTGTTGAGTAAGAGTGTCACAGATATTCAGCAATCTTTTCGACAATTGAGACTGGCTGAGACGGCAACGGCCCTCCCGGACCTTCTTCGAAAGGCTGAACAGAAGTCTTGGACTTACCTGGAGTTTTTGGAACAATTGACAGCTTCCGAACTGAAAAAGCGAGAAGAGAAAAGCATTGAGAAGCGAGTGAACTGGGCAAGGTTCCCATATCATCGACCACTTCATCTTTTCCGGATCGAAGAACAGAAAGCCATCACCGAACGGCAATTAAAACAGCTGCTTGAATATGAGTGGCTTGAACAAAACTACAATCTCATCCTACTTGGACCGCCAGGTGCAGGAAAGACATTACTGTCGGTCGGCCTTGGCATCGAAGCGATTAACAGAGGCTTCCAAGTATATTTCATCACGATGGGAGAATTAATTCAGTTACTGAAGACCGAGGAGTATGTAAATAAATCGAAAATCCAATTGAAGCGCTTGCGCGCTTCAAACCTTGTCATCATCGATGACATTATGTACATGGCAATGGATCAGCGAGAAGCTACCCTTTTCTTCCAACTGATCCATCAACTTTACGAGCGGTGTTCGTTGATTCTAACATCAAATAGAAGTCCTGAAGAGTGGACGGAGATTGTTGGAAACGAGGGAATGATGACGGCAATTTTGGATCGTCTATTACACCGAGTAGAAGTGATCCATATGAACAATGAGAGCCATCGATTAAAGCATCAACAGAAAATTTTTTAAGAGTAGAAAAGTGTCCAACGTAAATGAGCAAAATTTGTTCAATTAGTATTGACGGTTACAACTAGTGCCTGCTGACCCAATCCTTCAATTATTAACAGACAAATCTTCCTCCAGTATATGATCACTGATCCGGTATCCAGGAAAATAAGCTGCATCTACCCCCACACCGGCTCTTTGACACAGCACTTCATATATCTCTTCATTCCATATTTTCTTGCCTGCGTAGTATGGAAATTGCATTGAGCCCAATTGTTTCTTCAATTGATAAGTTTCGTCTTTCTCTCCTAAATTCACACCCGCCCCATGGTGAATGGTCTTCGCTCCATTTTTCAGACCCCAATCCGCTAACCCGTGATGCAGAATGTACTTCGGCGATAAATGGTTATAGGCTTTAAGCGTAGTCGTTAATTGCGGCTGCAATACATTATCAAAGAGGAAATTCAAGCTGATCCCGATCGTTTTCCCTTGGAAAATCGCTTCCACCACCACGTTATTTTTTCTCGGCATGTCAAAACATGCTGCAATATATGCCCGGTTACTCGGTTGAATCATTTTCATATTTTCTGTTTCAAGCGAGAGGTACAAATCTTTATAATAGCAGGGAATGAACGATCCGGCTGTGACGCGGAAGCTCACGCCTTTGGACAGCGAATCATCAATCGCTCTCTTGCAGGAATCGGAAAACTCTCTTTCGAATAAACCCCGTGGAGATAACCGTGTGCCCAAGGTATTTCCTAAACGCACGAGGTCGTAGATTTCAATGAAGTCAATTGCATGATCAAAAACAGGGTGAAAGTGCACAACTTCGCTAATAATCATATTGTCTTTACAGTGTTTTTTAAAAGCTTGTTGGAAGCCATGAATCAGTTCCGACTCTCTATTTCGAATACATTCGAGGATAAGCGGACCGCCATAAGCACTCGGCGTAACAAGATCATAATAAGTTTTACCGTTTAATTTCAATGGAATTTTCCTTTTGATGAAAGCATGCCTTATTTCGCCAGCAGGAT
>JBFEIJ010000123.1:0-6030 GCA_041553775.1 Planococcus sp. (in: firmicutes) | reverse complement strand
GACCTTGAAGCGGCAGAAGATCATATCAACCTGCAATATTACATTATCCGCAATGATGGCATCGGCGAACAATTGATTCAATTGCTGACGCATAAAGCGAAGCAAGGCATTAGCGTCCATTTTCTATACGACGATATCGGCTCCTTGTCACTGCCGACGAGCTATTTCAACGAGTTTTTGCGTGCAGGAGGCAAAGCCAAACCGACGATTGCTTCCAAATTGCCGATCAATTTGCGGCTCAATTACCGCAATCACCGAAAAGTGGCTGTTATCGATGGGAAGATTGGCTATATCGGCGGCTTTAACGTTGGGGATGAATACCTTGGGGCGAATCGGAAAATCGGCTACTGGCGGGATACGCATTTGCGGATTGTCGGAGGTGCTGCTGCATCGATTCAACATCAATTCTTGATAGACTGGAACGCTTCTTCTCCAAACATTCCTCTTGAATACGATGAGCGCTTTTTTCCAACTATTGAGGGTCCCGGTTCAGCCGCTGTGCAAATCGTTGAAAGCGGTCCTGATAAAGGCATTAGTCAAATTCGAGATGGTCTATTGAAACTAATTAGTCGAGCGGAGCGCTCCATTGATATACAAACGCCGTATTTCGTTCCGGACAATGCCATTATGACGGCATTGAAAGTGGCTGCAATGGGCGGGGTTCGGGTGCGATTAATGATCCCTGCAAAATCGGATCATGCTTTTATGCAAGATGCCAGCTTGGCATTTGCAGGTGCTTTAATAGAAAGCGGCGTACATGTCTTCACTTATAAAAACGGATTCTTGCATGCAAAAATGCTGCTCGTAGATGAGGTAGCTTATACTGTGGGTTCTGCCAATATGGATGAACGCAGTTTTTCACTGAATTTCGAAGCGAACGCATTTGTGTACGATGAAGAAATGGCCAAGGAAATGCTGCGGTTCTTTGAACGAGACCTATGTTTAACTACGGAGCTGGATGGGGCATTTTTCCGCAATTTGTCTGTGACTAAGCGCTTGAAGCAGCGCATAGCTAAATTGGTTGCTCCGATATTATAAAGCATTTCAATGTGAAAAAATGGGTCGGAATGTGTTAAAGAGCAATGTGGCTAAGCTAGAAATTCGGTGAAGGAGCTGTTTCTGTGAAAAGCAAATTTACGTTTGGGTTATTGGTAATCCTTACAACAAGTTTGATGGGATCATCATTTGCAGTTGCTAAAATCGGACTGCAATACATATCGCCGCTGCTTTTAGTCGGCATTCGCTTTATAATAGCGGGTTTACTGATGATTGGAATTGTGCGTCTGTTTAAAAGACCGCATCCTAAGAAAAGAGCGGATTGGATAAAAATCACAGTGATAGGAGCCTGTCAGACAGCGGGTGTCATGGGTTGTATTTTTCTAAGTTTGCGCACCATCACTGCAGGAGAATCAGCGATCCTAACCTTCACTAATCCTTTATTGGTCGTCATTCTCGGAACCATAGCATTGAAAATCAATTATCGTTTCATCCAGTGGGCAGGCGTCCTAGTAGGGTTATTTGGTGTGTTCATTACGATGGGGGGGCAATTGCAACTCGAAATAGGCACGCTATTTGGTATTTCAAGTGCATTCTTTTGGGCAACAGCTACGTTGCTTGTTAAAAAGTGGGGACAGAATTTTGATGTTTGGGTGTTGACCGCTTACCAAATGTTTTTTGGCGGAGTGCTTTTGCTTTTACTGAGTCTAGGGCTTGAAGATCTTCAATTGGTATTGAATCCGGTTTCGATTTCCGTATTGATGTGGCTTTCGATCCCTGCATCGATTGTACAATTTGCAATATGGTTTTATTTGCTGCAAAACGGCAATCCAGGAAAAGTCAGTGCTTTCTTGTTTTTAGCACCATTTTTCGGTATTCTTTCCGGTTGGCTCGTGCTGGATGAAAAAATTGGCCTGACATTATTGGGTGGCGGTTCACTGATTTTCGCAGGAATTTTCCTTGTGAATTGGCCAGAAAAAACAGCAAATGTGGAAGTGGCTGCTCAATCCTCTTTGAAATAAAATCGGTGAAGAGGTTTATCTTTTCTGGAATATGTGAATATACGATTAGACAGATTTTGCACTTAATACATCATGAATGTATCTGTCATTTAGAAAGACACAGAGAACGAGGGACGACAGATGCTATACAAATACAAGAAATCATCTAAGAAAGTGGCCATGGGGCTTTTGTCTTTAACAACAAAAAACAAAAGCGTCGTCCATTTATCGAATGCAATCGACGAATATGAAAACAACAAACATATGCAATTGTATTTCTGGAAAGAAGGCGGCAATATCACGGGTCTTGCAGGATTGGAAAGTGCCGATGACACGTTTACCATCCTCCATATATCCGTGAATCCCTCTTATGCCGTTGAAGAAACCGGCATGCAGATGGTAGAAGAATTGCGGCGAATGATGAACGGCAAAGAAATGACTTTGTCACGGGAAGCGGCTTTATATTTAGGGAAAATCCGGCATATGGCAGAAGATATACTGCCTTACCGGGATGTATAAAGAACAAATCGTTTAAATGTACAGCACAGTAACCAAATGCAGTACAGGCTTGACATCTTTTAAAAGCGTGATAATATTGGTTTTTATCTTACATAAGTAAAAGTTGTCAAATGGTCCAGTAATCACATTGAGCGCAGCAAGCAGAGACTGAACAAATGGTGGAAGTTCAGGCGTCGATGTTGGATGAATTACGCCATTTTTGTTAGACAACTGAGTAAATGAAGTGGTCAGCTATTGCATTAGAGCTGTCAATTTGGGTGGTAACGCGGAGAAAACCTTCGTCCCTTAATTATTGGGATGAATGGTTTTTTTTTATGGTTGTTAATAGGACTGAGAGAGAGGAATTCAGTCATTTGAAGGAGGAATTCGCATGTTTGAAATACAGAAAGTAAGCAATCCATCTACAAAAGAAGCAGTCGCTTTGGTGGCGTTAATCGTAGCAAGCATCAGCATCAGTATTATTCATTGGGGAGCAGTGCCTCATTTACCGATCATCTTTTCAATCTTATTGTTGATAGTATATGGGTTGTTTAAAAAGATAGCGTTTCAGAAAATTGAAAGTGGATTAATCACAGGTGCAGGAGCGGGGATGGGGGCCGTCTTTCTCTTTTTCTTCATTGGCATATTAATTGCCAGTTGGATGATGAGCGGGACCATTCAGACCTTAATATATATTGGGTTTAATATAATCACACCTGAATTTTTCTTTGCCATCGTTTTTGTAGTAGTTTCGCTTATCGGCTTATCGATTGGCAGTTCACTGACGACGGTTGCGACAGTCGGCGTCGCATTCATCGGAATGGCGGCAGCCATAGACTTATCTTTGGCGATTACAGCTGGAGCCATCGTGTCTGGAGCGTTTTTCGGAGATAAGATGTCGCCGTTGTCGGATACGACCAATTTGGCATCTTCCATTGTCGGCGTCAATCTGTTCGAACACATTCGCAATATGGCATGGACAACCGTACCTGCGTTTTTGCTGTCATTCGTCGTTTTTGCGATGATGTCGCCGTCCGGTATGGAAATCGATGAAGGGCGCATTGCTGAGTTTCAACAAGCATTGCTAGCTACTGGAGGCGTCCACTGGTATTCGTTATTGCCATTGATCGTGCTAGTAGCCTTGACACTCATGAAAGTGCCAGCTCTTTTGGTATTAGCGGCCACTTCCATCTCAGCAATTGCATTGTCGTTTTTGCACCAATTTTCAAGTCCTGCTGAAATCTTATCTGTCTTATACGGCGGGTATGTCTCGACGACAGGTGTAGCAGAAATCGATTCATTGTTAACACGCGGCGGAATTGAAAGCATGTTTTTCACCATCAGCCTTGTGCTTCTCGCACTTAGCATGGGCGGCTTGCTGTTCACGTTAGGGATTATTCAAACATTGCTTGCAAAAATTGAAAGCATGTTGAAAAAAGCATCATCCGTCATCACGTCTTCAGCGTTGACTGCTATCGGCATCAACGTATTGATCGGAGAGCAATACCTCTCGATTTTATTGACTGGCCAAGCGTTTCAACGACAATACGAAAAAGTCGGACTCAGCAATAAAAACTTGAGCCGGGTGATGGAAGATGCAGGGACGGTTGTTAACCCATTGGTCCCTTGGAGTGTCAGCGGCATCTTTATCGCATCGGTACTCGGCGTTTCCACAATCGATTATTTGCCATTTGCGATTTTCTGTTTGCTGTCGCCAGTCCTGACCATTGCTTTTGGGTACGCTGGCAAGACCTTAACGATGATCAATCGCTAGATCTTAATAAATAAAAGCACGCAATCAAAATCGATTGCGTGCTTTTTCTATTGTTTTATACACCGCGTTTATTGCCCCAGACTAGGGTATGGAGCTGCGGTAATACTTTTGCGTCGTTCATGATCGACGAACGAACAGATAGGTCGATCAGCCACTCATAACGATTCAATAAGTCGTTGACGAGTTTCGCATCATCGATAGTTGCTGTGTCATCGTTTCCGACTTGCAAGAAAAAAGGAACAGCCGGATAACGCAAATGAAGTTCTTCCGCATACTTGAAATCTTCTTCATCAAAAATGACGACTTTCAATGTGGCATTCGCTTCTGCCAAATTTTCAATGAAGAAATCAAGCTTGCCGAAATCCGTTTGCATGCCAGAACTCGGAGGTTTTGGCGATAACGTAATGTCATCGATTTCAGGCATCCAATCTTGCCAGAACGAACCTTGTGTTTCCACTCCGACTTTCCAGCCATTGGCGTGGCACAACTCGACCAATTCACCGATGCCTTTATGAAGTGCCGGATTGCCTCCAGAAATGGTGACATGTGAAAATGCTGAACCGCCGATTTCTATTAACTCCTCGACGATTTGTTCAGGTTTTTTGGATACGCTTGTACCGGTACCGTCCCACGTGAATTTGGAATCACACCATGAACACGAATAATCACAGCCGGCAGTGCGGACGAACATCGTTTTCTGGCCCATGACCATGCCTTCGCCTTGAATCGTCGGTCCGAAAACTTCCATAACAGGAATCTTCATCAGAAATCCTCCTTGCGTGGACGGAAGATGACGTAGCTTGTCGGCGTTTCGCGAACGATTACTTGCAGGCAAGCCGGCTTGTTTGCGGTATTCATTAACAGCGTTTGTATCGTCTTCCAAATTTGTTCAGCCAATAATTCCGTTGTTGGAAATTTATCTTGAAATTCCGGATGGTTGTTTAATACGGAGTGGTCGTATTTTTTATGGATGGCTTGCTTGATTTGTTTAAAATCAATCAAGAATCCACTGGCATCAACCGTATCGCCGCCTATAGTGACGTTGACGAAGTACGTATGCCCGTGCATTTCCTGACATTGTCCAGCGTCTTTGCTCGGGATGAAATGAGCCGCCGAAAAGTTCATGTCCTTGTTCAACTCAAAGCGGTAATCATGCGGCACTGTCGGATAAAATTGCTGCATCATACGCGTTCACCTGCAGCTTTTTGCTCCAAATAAGTAGCAAGTCCGGCATTGCGCAATTGGCATGCCGGGCATTCGCCGCACCCCGTGCTCGCGATACCGTTATAGCATGTTAAGGTTTTTTCTTGAACAAAGTCAAGTGCGCCAAGTTCATCGGATAATTGCCATACATCCGCTTTGTCTCGCCACATCAACGGCGTATGAAGAACGAATTCTTTGTCCATTGCCAAGTTCAATGAGACGTTCAATGATTTGATAAACGTATCACGGCAATCCGGATAGCCGCTAAAATCGGTTTGGCTGACGCCTGTGATTAAATGACGGGCGCCGATCGCATCTGCGTAGACAGCTGCAAATGATAAGAATAACAGGTTCCTGCCGGGAACGAACGTAGATGGTAATTCGCCGTCTTTTGCCGTCACTTCAATATCATCACGTGTCAATGCATTTGCGGATAATTGGTTGATCAATGTCATATCGAGCACTTTGAAAGATACATTCAATTCTTCTGCAATTTGACGAGCGCATTCGATTTCAGCCGAATGGCGTTGGCCGTAGTCGAATGTCACTGTAGCGACT
>JBFEIJ010000122.1:0-6083 GCA_041553775.1 Planococcus sp. (in: firmicutes) | reverse complement strand
TTGCAAAAAGTATGAAAGAGAAATCGACTGCAGCAAATCGCTGGATTATTGGTGCAGGCGTTTCAGCTGGTGTTATCGGCGCTTCGCCGATTCCAGGTTCAGATGTCATTCCATTAACATCGTTGCAAGTTGGATTGATCATCAAATTGTCGAAGTTATACGGGAAACCACTCAGTAAAAAGGCAGCAAAAGATATGATTATTGTGACAGCAACACAGACAATCGGACATACGATTTATCGCCAAGCATTGAAATTTATTCCTGGCGCTGGATCTGTTATCGGCGGCTCGGTCGCGTCGGCGATGACCTTGGCATTAGGATACGGCGTGAGATACGCTTACGAAAATGATATCGCCATCGACTACGACATGATCGGCGATTTGTTCGAAAAATACAAAGCGCGCGAAAAGAAAGCGTAACGGGAAAAACCGCTCTTTTGAAAAGGGCGGTTTTTTCTATGTACTTGCGTCTTTTGCCCGCCTGCTTTACTTTAAAAGAAACAGAATCCGGAGGTAGAGGATGAAAATTTTAGTAGTGGAAGACAACCCGAGCGTTCGATCGATGCTGGAATTGTTTTTTCAAAAAGAAAAAATTTCAGGTGATTTTGCAGCGGATGGACAAGAAGGATTCGAAAAATACAAACTAGGTGATTACGATTTATTGATATTGGACTGGATGCTGCCGGGCATGGATGGCATCGTCTTGTGCCAAAAGATTCGCGAACAAGGTGACTCCGTACCAATCATCATGCTCACGGCGAAAGACAGCGAATCCGATCAAGTGATCGGGTTTGAAATGGGTGCCGATGATTACGTAACAAAACCTTTCAGTCCGCTGACGCTTATGGCGCGTATCAAAGCGGTCATGCGGCGTTCGCAAAAAACAGAGGTAGCAAAGGACACGGTTCGCACACAGCACTTTGACATTGATAAAGAGACACGAGAAGTGCTGGTGGATGGTGCGGCGGTGGAGAATTTGACGCCAAAAGAATTTGAACTGCTTTTGTTCTTTATGCAGCATCCGAAACAAGTGTTCAGCCGTGAACAATTGCTTGAGCAAGTGTGGGGCTATCAATATTACGGCGACGAACGAACGGTCGATGTGCACATCAAGCGGCTGCGGAAAAAAATAGCGGGCGGCGAGCGATTTTTCCATACAGTCTGGGGAGTTGGCTATAAATTTGAAGAACAAGCGGATTAATTTTTTCTATCAATTACTGGCTAGTCATTTGAGTGTGCTGCTGATCGCATTTTTGATTTTGAGTTTGTTATTTGTCAATTATGTGGAAGACCTTGCGTTTGATGAAAAGGCGGAGGAACTGGAAAGCTATGGCGTAAGGATTTTGCAAGAGTTGGATGCGCCTCGACCAGGAACCAATTTGCAATCGTATGTCTCTATTCTCGAGACGCAAAACATCAATTTCATCGTCTTTGATCAACAAAGCCGCATTTTATATCCGGTTTCGGGGGCGTTTCCTCCGGTGGACTTGACGACTGAGGAATGGAATGTCATTGAGCGAGGGGAGACACTTGTCGTCAATCGGGACTTTGAACGGTTTGATAACACAGTGACATTTGTTGCTATGCCATATGTCGATAACGGCGAACTGGCGGGGGGCGTCCTTCTCGCTGCGCCGATCAGTGGCACGAGTGAGATGATTTCAGAACTCAATAAATCGCTATTGACGACGATTTTGATCGCTTTGGCCATTGCATTGCTGCTAAGTTTATTGTTGTCTAAATTGCATGTCAGTCGCTTGCGTCGAATGCAAGAAGCAGCGGAAATGATCAGCGAGGGAAATTATGCAGTCAATTTGCCTGAATCGAATTTTGATGAATTCGGCGATTTATCGAAAGACTTTAACGAGATGGCCAGCAAATTGCAGCAATCGAATGAGGAAATTGAGCAATTGGAAAACAGGCGACGCCAGTTCATGGCGGATGTCTCGCATGAAATGCGTACGCCATTGACCACCATTGCAGGCGTCATTGAAGGGCTGCGCAATAATATGATTGAAGAAGAACAACGCGAAAAAGGCATTCGTTTGGTTAGCGATGAAACGAAACGGCTTATCCGTTTGGTCAATGAGAACCTGGATTATGAAAAAATACGCTCCAATCAAGTGACGCTCGTAAAAGAAGAAATCGAAGCGGAAGAATTACTTGAAATTATTCAAGAACAGCTGCAAATGCAAGCGGCTGAAAAAAGAAATCGTATTGAAATATCCGCTGAACCGGGCCAAGTGGTGTATGGCGATATGGACCGTCTTATCCAAGTGTTGACGAATATTGTAAAAAACAGCATCCAGTTTACAGAAGATGGCGTCATTGCCTTGCGAGCTTATCGCGAGCCTGAAAATATGGTCATCGAAGTGAAAGACACAGGTGCCGGAATCGACGTTGAAGAAATCGATATGATTTGGCGGCGCTTTTACAAAGCGGACATGTCGCGCGGAAGTGGACAATTTGGGCTTGGCCTCTCCATTGTGAAGCAATTGGTGACCCTCCACGGGGGCGGAATCAACGTGGAAAGTGAAAAAGGAAAAGGGACACAATTCCTAATTCGCTTGCCGCATCAAAAAGCAGTTTGAGCCGTTTGGCCAGACTGCTTTTTATTTCTCCAATTGTTAAAGCTTTGGTCATAGTTTGTTCATAAATGCTTGCTAGAATGAAAATAGTCAAAAAGAGAGAAAGAGGGATTAGGATATGAAACAAGCTTTATATATTATTATTGGAGCCGTTGCGGCATCCGCGTTATTTTTGTTATTGAATTTCAATCAGAACGATCAAGTCGCAAGTGTAAATGGAACAGAAATCAGCAAAGATGAATTATATGCAGAAATGCTTAAAGCGAGTGGAAATGAAACACTGGATTTGATGATTTCTGATGAAATTATTCGTCAAGAAACGGAAAAAGAAGGCATTGACGTGACAGATGAGGAAATTGCAGCTGAAATTGCCGTGTACGAAGAGCAGTATGGCGGCGCTGACCAATTGGAAGCGGCATTAGCTGAAAGTGGCATGACAATTGAGGACTTAGAAGAAGAAGTTAAGACTTACGTGCAAATCGAGAAATTGATTGGTCCGAACATTGAAATTACAGACGAACAAATCACAGCGTATTTTGAAGAAAACAAAGAGTCGCTTGGACAAAGTGCCAAAGTGGAGGCAAGCCATATTTTAACTGCAACAAAAGAAGAAGCGGAAGAACTTAAAGCTCAGCTTGAAGACGGTGGAGACTTTGCGGAATTGGCAAAAGAACATTCTACGGATACGGCTTCAGCGGAAAATGGCGGTCAGCTCGGAACATTCGGTACAGGAGAAATGGCTCCTGAATTTGAAGAAGCGGCATTCGCGATGGACGTCGACGGAATCAGCGAACCGGTCGAAACGGAATTCGGATTCCATATCATCAAAGTAACGGATAAAACCGAAGCGGAAGAAGCGACGCTTGAAAACAGCAAAGAACAAATCAAAGAGCAATTATTTGAAGAACAATTGAACAGTGAATACGCGGCATGGCTTGCAGAAAAGCAAGCGTCGTATGACATCGAAAACAAACTTACCGAAGGAGGAAATTAAGATGGGTTATTACAATTCAAGCGAATCGCCGAAAAAACAAAGAGGCTATTTTGCCTCTAGTTTTACCGGGTTGATTGCGGGGGCGCTGCTAATGGGCGTCGTGCTGCCTGAATTTACAGATGCCGATACTGCTTCCGACAACGGTGCAGTAATTACAGAAACAGCCAGTGATGTACAAGGAAGTTCAAATGTCGTCACTACCGATATTACAGAAGTGGTTGAAAACACGTCAGGTGCGGTTGTGGGTGTGACCAATTTGCAGACAGCCCAGCAAAGTCCCTTTAGACCAACGGCTGATTCAGAAGCTCAACAAGCGGGTGCCGGATCTGGCGTCATTTATAAAAAAGCGGGAGATTGGGCATATATCGTGACCAATAACCACGTTGTGGAAGGCGCCGAAAAAGTGACCGTGACATTAAGCGATGAGACTGAGCTCGATGCGGAAGTGCTTGGCACGGATGTGTGGACTGACCTCGCAGTGCTGAAAGTTTCTTCTAAGCAAATTGAAACAGTGATTGAGTTCGGCGATTCAGCGGTACTAAAAGCTGGAGAACCGGCAATCGCGATCGGGAATCCGTTAGGTCTTCAATTTTCAGGATCAGTGACCACGGGCGTCATTTCAGGAACCGAGCGCCTTGTACCAATCGATATTAACGAGGACGGAACAGAAGACTGGCAAGCAGAAGTTCTGCAAACCGATGCTGCCATTAATCCTGGCAATAGCGGAGGTGCGTTGATCAATAGCACGGGTCAATTGATCGGCATCAATTCAATGAAAATAGCGCAAGACGCGGTTGAAGGCATCGGCCTGGCAATTCCGATCAACTCCGCTATTCCAATCATCGAAGATTTGGAATCAAAAGGAGCAGTGGAACGCCCGTCAATGGGTGTTAGCATTTTGGACCTGTCAGAAGTGCCCCAGCAATACCGCCAAAGCCAATTGAATCTGCCACAAGAAGTAGAAGGCGGAATTGTCGTTAACGAAATTTCTCCAAATTCAGGCGCAGATAAAGCGGGGCTACAACAATTTGATGTAATCGTTGAGATGGACGGAGAGACGGTTAAGTCTGTTCAAGAACTTCGCCAGCATTTATACAACGAAACAGAAGTTGGGGATGTATTAAAAGTGAAAGCATACCGCAACGGCGAATTGCTGAACTTTGAAATCGATTTGAATGAAAGTCTTTAATCCAAAAAAGAGGATGCAATGAGCATCCTCTTTTTGAAGACCAGTGAAAAATTTTGAAAACTCGTATTTTCCGAAGCTTATCGCTCGCTTTCCGTGGGGCGGGAATCGAGCCTCCTCGTTCGCCTTGCGAACTCCGGGGTCTCTCAAACCCGCTAACCCCACTGGAGTCGAGCGAACGCTTCTCCAAATACTTAGACAGGTTACTTATTCTTGATATAGAAAAGCATCTGCTTTTTATGAATAATAGTGGGTTGTTAACTAATTCAAGAATCTGCAAAAAGAGGATGCAATGAGCATCCTCTTTTTTTTTTTGCAATTTTGAACGAATCATCCATCTCAGTTGATCAATCCCCACATATTAGAAGAGATTCCGAAATAGATCAACACCAATACAGCAATTGAAAAAATAATTACGCCGACTTGAATCCCCATGTAATTCTTGATTTTTGGTTCTTCACGTCCATCCATATGGTGCATATGGTGATGGTGGGGCAGGGGTTCTACTGTTTCGTCAGGGTCCGGGATAGTGTGCAATTCCTCTTTATCTAAAGGTTCCTGTTGATTCATATCGCTTACCTCCCTTTGTCACTCTTGTTATAATAATATTAACAGAAAAATCAAATAATTAATACTGCGGAGATTTATTATTTGTTATTTTAAACAAGCTTAAATTTTCATCCACAAAAAAACTGAATGCTCGAAAGCAATCAGTTCATTAGCCCCCACATATCGGAGCTGATTCCAGTAATGATAAGGATCAATACGATTATGACGAAAATAGCGATTCCGATTTGAATGGGTTTAAAGCTCTTGGTTTTTGGTTCTTCTAAGCCTTCTTTTCTCGGGGGTGGAGTTTGCATCGTGTCTTTGTGCTCTCTTTCGTATTCCGGTTCTTTTGAATTTTTTTCTGTCATTAAAATTCCTCCTTGTGAAACTAATGGGATAAATGAAAAACGAATAATTTATTTAAAGAATTTCTCTTCTTCCTTTTTTTCAATGCGGGTCAGTTTCTCGGCCAGTTCTTTCCCGAATAACGGAGAAGATTGAGGATCGCGTCCGGTCAAAATCTGATCGCTGCCCCAAACTGCATATTGTTCTTGATCTGAACCTGCATCGTAGGTTGCAATTTTAGTCATTTCATCTTCGAGACTGAATGGCAGAAGATCGACTATGCCTTCAGGTTCGTATTTATTTGGGTATCCCGTTACATTCAAGCCTTCTAAGATACCTTTTCCGTCTTTTGTCTTCGTGAAAACAAGCGGTGCCGGTCCGTGGCAAACTGCGGAAACAATGCCGCCTGTTTCATACACTAT
>JBFEIJ010000121.1:0-6139 GCA_041553775.1 Planococcus sp. (in: firmicutes) | reverse complement strand
GATAGGAGAAATACTTTCTCTTAGAGCCAAAATACTTTCCTAAACCCGTCATTTACTTTCCGTTACAAGCAAAATACTTTCCACCCCTACATCCCAACTACAAATGACACGCAAAAAAGCGTTCCGGAAAATCCGGAACGCTTTAATAAAATGATTAAACTTCTAGCAATTTGTTGCGAAGTACCATTTGCAGGATACCACCGTGACGGTAGTAGTCTACTTCTACTTCTGAGTCGAAACGAGCAAGAACTTCAAACTTCGTTACGTCGCCGTTTTCAGCAGTAGCTGTAACTGTCAGGATGTCACGTGGTTTCACGTTATCTGACAAGTTTACAGAGATTGATTCGCGGCCAGTTAAGCCTAGCGCTTCAGCGTTTTGACCGTTCAAGAATTGAAGCGGCAATACGCCCATCATCACTAAGTTCGAACGGTGAATACGCTCGTAGCTTTCAGCGATAACAGTTTTGATGCCTAATAGGAATGTTCCTTTAGCAGCCCAGTCGCGAGACGAGCCCATGCCGTAGTCTTTTCCTGTCAAGATTGCAAGGCCTGTACCAGCTTGCTGATACTTCATTGCTGCATCGTAGATCGCCATTGTTTCACCAGTAGGCCAGTACGTTGTGTAGCCGCCTGTTGTGTCTGGTGCAATTTGGTTACGGATGCGGATGTTCGCGAACGTTCCGCGCATCATAACTTCGTGGTTCCCGCGGCGTGAGCCGTAAGAGTTGAAGTTGCGAGGCTCGACGCCTTTTTCACGCAAGTATTTACCTGCTGGAGTATCTTTACCGATCGCGCCAGCTGGTGAAATGTGGTCAGTTGTGATCGAGTCAGCAAACTTCGCAACGACGCGCAAATCAGCAAGTGGCTGAATCGGAGCCGGCTCTTTCGAAAGGCCCTCGAAGAATGGCGGGTTTTGAATGTAAGTTGACTCGTCGTCGAATGCGTACAACGCATCGTCGTTTGTTTTGATTGCATTCCAAGCTTCGTTCTCGCTGAATACATGCTCGTATTCTTTGCGGAACAATTCTGGTGTTACTGTGTTGTGAACAACATCTTTCACTTCTTCAGTAGTTGGCCAGATGTCTTTGAAGAATACATCGTTACCGTCTTGGTCTTTGCCGATTGGATCCACTTCGAAATCGATATCCACTGTTCCTGCAAGTGCATAAGCAACAACTAGCATCGGAGACGCCAAGTAGTTCGCTTTCACAAGCGGGTGAATACGTCCTTCAAAGTTACGGTTACCGGAAAGTACTGAAGACACTAGCAAGTCGTTATCAAGAATCGCATCTTCGATTTCAGGCATTAACGGACCTGAGTTACCGATACACGTTGTGCAGCCGTAGCCAACAAGGTTGAAACCGATTTGGTTCATGTAATCAAGCAATCCAGAATCGTTCAAATAGCCAGTTACGACTTTTGAACCTGGTGCAAGTGACGTTTTCACGTATGCAGGTGGCGTTAAGCCTTTTTCAACTGCTTTTTTCGCAACCAAACCAGCACCCAACATTACGTATGGGTTTGAAGTATTGGTACAAGAAGTGATAGCGGCAATTGCAAGAGCCCCTGTTTTCATTTCTGCAGTGCGGCCGTCTTTGAAGTTCACTGTCGCCGATTTCGCGATTTCGTTTTCATCAAGCGCAAAACCGTGTGGGCCTTCAGAAGCCGTTACTGCTTTGTTGAATTCAGTTTTCATCTGAGACATCGGGATCAAATCTTGTGGGCGTTTCGGTCCAGCAAGGTTTGGTTCGATTGTTGAAAGGTCCATTTCCACAACATCTGTGTAGATTGGATCTTCGTTGTCTACAGTGAAGAACATATCATTTGCTTGCAAATAAGCTTTTGTTACAGCGATTTGCTCATCTGTACGAGCTGTCAAACGCATGTAGTTAAGAGCTTCTTCGTCAACTGGGAAGAATCCACATGTTGCGCCGTATTCAGGAGCCATGTTGGCAATCGTCGCACGGTCAGCAAGTGGCAATTTCGTTACGCCAGGTCCGAAGAACTCGACGAATTTACCAACTACGCCTTTTTTACGCAATTCTTCTGTTACTTTAAGCGCCAAATCCGTTGCTGTTGCACCGTTTGGCAATTCGCCTGTCATTTTTACGCCGATTACTTCTGGAATCGGGAAATATGAAGGCTGTCCAAGCATACCGGCTTCAGCTTCGATACCGCCAACGCCCCAGCCAAGTACGCCAATTCCGTTGATCATTGTCGTGTGAGAATCTGTTCCGACCAATGTATCCGGGAATGTTTCGAATGTGCCGTCTTCGTTCGGTACAGCGTGAACAACGTTTGCCAAGTACTCAAGGTTGACTTGGTGAACGATACCCGTTGCTGGTGGAACTGCACGGTAGTTGTCATAAGCTTTTTGAGCCCAGTTTAGGAATTGGTAACGCTCCGCATTGCGGTCGAACTCAAGTTCCATATTGATGCGAAGTGCATCTTCAGTGCCGTAGTTGTCTACTTGCACCGAGTGGTCAATAACCAAATCAACTGGAATTTCCGGGTTGATTTTGTCTGGGTCGCCGCCAAGTTTCGCCATTGCTGAACGAAGCGCTGCCAAATCGACAACTACTGGAACTCCCGTGAAATCTTGCAAGATAACGCGTGAAGGCTTGAATGGTACTTCTGCCTCTTTGTTCGCGTCTTTGCCCCATTTTGCTAATTCTTCTACGTGTTCGTCGTTGATGACATATCCGTCATGCTGGCGCAACACGGATTCCAAAAGTACTTTGATTGAATAAGGAAGCCGTGATACTTTCGCGATTCCTGCTTCTTCTAATGCCGCCAAACGGTAAAAATTATACGTTTTACCATCTAGCTCAAAAGAAGTACGGCTGTTGTGCAAACTGCTTTTTGCCATGATCATGTTCCTCCTTTGAATCTACTGAAAAGGCTGTAATAGCGACTTTTCTCCTCTACCATCATAACGAAAACAAAAGCATAAGTAAATTACATTAAAATTATAGAATGTGATAAGTTTTTCGAATTACCTTTTTGGATATCATTTGATTTTTTCGATGGCTATTTCCAATTGCTTCAAATGGCGCTTTTCGTGCAATCCGATGAACGGAAACCATTGAACAAGCGGGACTTTGCCGAATACCGGATGTTTCATGGATTTGCTTTCCAAAACCTCGAGTGGCGTCTCGTCGTATATGCTATCTAGCAACAACCGTGACTTTTCAAGACGCGATTTCATGTCTTCAAGTGGAATAAAATCGCCGCTTGGTGACGTTTGGCGCGGTGCATCTACTTTCACTAGCCGGCTAATCGTCAATTGAATCGGTTTTTTCATCACTTTTTCGCTATGTTCGACAGCTAGTTCCCGGGTTATGTTATGAGCAATATAAGTTTCGATCAAATACAAATGTTCGAGAATTTCCATCGGCGACCATTCGCCTTCTGCCGGTTTCTCGTTAAGCTTGGCATCGGATAGGCCATCGACTGCAGTCAATAGGGCTTTTCGAATCTTTTCATTGTCTTGCTTATACATGGGTCCACTCCTTCCCTCTACGAAAAAACCCCTTAATACAGGCATACCCTTTTATTCTACTTAATAATTCGGTTTCCTGCATTTTTCTTCTGGATTCGTCCTTATTTTAATAAAATCTTAATTAAAAAATTACTAAATACGTCTCTCCAGTAGCACAGACCATGGATCACGGAGAAAGCCAAACAAAAAACGCCTATATTTCTGCCCCACCTTGGACGGGTTTACACCCTCGCCAGATAGACAAAATACGACATAGAGTGGACTGTTTAAGAGACTAGGAATAGTTGTTTATTTGCTATTCACTTCACTTATTAGAAAAGCTGCATCCGGAGCGGAAACCTTTTACTTTCCGACTTAAAACGCACCACTCTCTACAGTATTTAGTTTCAATCGACAAAACAGCCAAAACCCTTGATCTATAGGCTTTTCTCAAGGGAAAACACGTTCTATTCTGATGAAACAATGGTATAATTAGGAGAATAAATATGAGAAGAGGTGTGGCTTTATGCCTTATGGATACGAGAAATACCGCTTGAAAAATGGCATCAGTCCGAATACGGTAATTCACGAAGTTCAATTGATCCGTGCACTTTTCGCTTACCTTAAGAAAACATACAAAAAAACGGTGGAGCCGCATGAAATCCGGCCTTCTGATATACAAAAATTCCTGCAAGAGCAGCACGAAACCGGCATCAAGGACAGTACGTTGAACCGTAAATTGATTCACATCCGGCAATGGTTCGATTATATGTGGCAGATCGGCAAGATTCCGGTCGATTTTATGCCGAAGTTCAAATTGACGCAAAAACTTGATTTGACGCCGGCTGACATCCATATCAACTACGAAGATTTGCTGGCGAAGAAAGATGCGGTATTGGAATCAAACCAATTATTATTGAATGCAAAAATTTTGTTTCTTCTATATATGCGCGGGTTGCGCCTGCGTGACATGGCAGCGATAGAAATTGACGATTTCGCCGATCACAAAGATGCCATTGCATTGACTTTTGAAAAGAAAGACGGCTATGCATGCCAAATGGAATTTATCGATAAAGAAATTCCTGTTTTGCGTGAAGCTATGGAGCGCGCCGTGTTCCGAAACACTCCGTATTTATTGTCATCAAAACATAAAGACGGCTATTCGATGTTCAAGATGGGATCGCTGTCGGATTATACCGAGGCGTTAACTGAGTTTGTCGGTACGCCGATTCGTTCTGGTGACATCCGTTTCGCGTATGTCCATTATTTATATGCAGTTGAGCACAAGAATTTGGAAGAGATCCAGGAAATTCTCGGCGTCTCGCTCGACTCCGCTTCTCGCATGTTGAAAGAATCGCTGACCCGCCTGAAAAGGGATTGATTCACAATAAAAAATAGCCTGCCCCTATTTTAGGGACAGGCCATTTGGCTTAATATCTAAAAGAAAAACTCAAAATCAATTACAAAATTGAAGAGCACGAGCGTGTGAATGACAACAAAGATCAAACCTTGTCGATTTAACTTCTCAACGTTTTCGTATTGCATAGCTGTCATCTCCTTTTCAAGATTATACAAAGTTTTCTGACACTTATCAATAGATTGAATCGGGCTAAAGAAATAAATTCGGGTATGGTATTATGAGGTTGAAAAAGCACTTTCCGACATTACATTTACCGAATATTAAACAATTAGTTGAGGAGGATGAAACGTGAAAAAAGCATTATTAGTTGTGGACTATACAGTGGATTTTGTCGCAGATGACGGCGCATTGACTTGTGGTAAACCGGGACAGGAAATCGAAGAAACGATTTGTCAGTTAACCGAAGCATTTATTGCTGAAGGTCATTTTACGGTCTTCCCTGTGGATTTGCACGAACGCAACGATCCTTACCACCCAGAGACGAAATTATTCCCTCCCCATAACATTCGCGGGACAGCTGGTCGAAATTTGTATGGACGCCTAGCAGATGTCTACGAAAAGCATCAGGACACTATTGTTTGGATGGACAAAACGCGCTATAGTGCGTTTGCGGGAACGAATCTGGAGATTTTGCTGAGAGAGCGCGAAATTGAAGAATTGCACATTGTCGGTGTATGCACAGACATTTGCGTGCTGCATACGGCAACCGACGCTTATAATAAAGGCTTCCACATTGTGGTACACGAAGAAGGCGTAGCGAGTTTCGATCCTGAAGGCCACGCATGGGCCTTACGTCATTTTAAAAATACGCTCGGTGCCGAAATTAAATAAAATATTTTTCTCAACATGTTTCAAATGTCCTGATTGAGGTTATATGTTAAGTGTAGCAATTATTTATAACTTAAAAGGAGATGGAACAAATGGGATTCATTCTTTATCTAATTATGGGCGGTATCATCGGTTGGCTAGCAGGTATGATTTTAGGCAAAGATATTCCGGGCGGTATCATTGGTAACATCATCGCCGGTATTATCGGTGCTTGGTTAGGCGGCATGCTATTAGGTTCATGGGGACCAGAAATCTGGGGCGTATTCATCATTCCAGCATTGATCGGTGCTTTGATTCTAGTATTCGTATTGAGCTTGATCATGGGTTCAATGAGAAAAGGCCGCAGCAGAGCATAATTTAAACATATCCACAAAAAATCCCGTCAGCCATATGGCTGACGGGATTTTTTT
>JBFEIJ010000120.1:0-6192 GCA_041553775.1 Planococcus sp. (in: firmicutes) | reverse complement strand
TGGTTTCAGCGAAGCGTATTCTTTCATTACCAGAGATTCACAGGTTTAAAAATAAATGGTTACCACAGGGCCAGAAAAAAATTTTTGGCACCCTGAAAACGGTGCGAACCGTTGATAGATCAATATTTATAGAGGGAGGATGGAAGATCTTATTTCGCAACTGAAAATTGAGCCACAACGTACTTTAATTTTGGATAGTTTGAGATTGGCTTTTTTCGAGCAATTTTTACGTTTCACTCATTCGATAAGAAGGAACCACCATATTTACCATGTACGATTTATGTGTGGCGATCCGTAATTGATTGGTGCATATGGACGAAGTAGGGCTGCAGGATAAATGTAAAATGAAGTAAAGTGGATTGTTAATTTAACTCACCAACAAAAATCCTATACCTGTGTAAGAAATCTAAACCATTCTGACAATACACGGCAATTTATACGCTGTACATTTTCGTTCTTACTGCAGCAACATTGCGGGTGTGGCTTTTTTGTTTTAGTCACCTCTATAAATTATTTGAAAACTATATTACTCCTTGGGAAGTGACCAAAATAATCTGTTAAGCTGAAATACCATAAAAGTAATCAGTCGATTGTTGTGAGCGCAGTCGATAGGGTGTTAAGGTATATATATAAGGAAGGCTAATTTGAAGCATATTCCGAGAATTATAAAGAATTAACGCTCAGCAAAATTAAGGTATCATAGAAAGAACCATTCTACTGCAACGGTAGAACAAGCAAGAAACTTTAAAGGAGTGGCATAATGGACGGATTAGTAAAACAAAAATTGACGGAAATGCTCGATGTGTTCGAGGGTCTTCCTCATTGCAAAATTGAAACGAGTACAGGCGACCAGTTGTTGATCGCTAGTGAGAACCCTGTTCCTTGGAGCGACTCGCTTGAAAAGCAGGATGCGGAATCGACGCATAAAATCGGCACGATTAAGCCGCACAAAGCTTCACTTGGCCTGTACATCGATTTTCCGCACGGTTATTTAGACGTTGAGAAGATGGAAGACATCATCAACCCGGAAGGGACGTTGACGTATTATGAGCCCGGTACGAAGCCGCTTACTGTGAAAAGCTGGTGGCGATTCCGATCGGATGAGAAATTCGACAGTCTTCACCTCGTTCTCAGAAAAATCGAGCTGGCTTATTATGATTTTAAACGAGAAGACTGGGTCGAGTTAATGGAAGAGATCACGAAAGTTCATAAATAAAAACCGGTTCCTGAGTATGAAAAATGCTCACCGGTTCGATCCATTCACTTGAATGGACAAGCCATACATTGCCACACCCGCTGCCTCACGATAGCGGGTGTGGCTTTCTGGTTTTATTTACCGCTGCGATGAACCGCGAAAGCCACATGAGCGCTCAATTCGTGATAGAATCGAGCTTTGGTCAGAATCAGCAAAAGTCGCCGTTGATTTCCATTTGACTTTTCTAATCAGAGTCTTATAATTGATTGTGATAATCATTTTCAATTAGATTATTCACCGATAGCTTTCAAAAGAATAAAAAAACAAACAAGCCATCATTGCAATGTCGGTGATGGACGACATAAAGACTCACATAAATATAAGTGAACGTAAGGATAGAAAGGAAGTTAACGATGAAAAATATCGAAAAATATAGAAATGCATTTATGGACGCTTTGGAATTGGACGAAGATGAGGTAACGGAAGATTTGGCACTGGGCGAATCAAGCGATTGGGATTCACTTGGCCACATGATTTTGATCTCGACGATGGAGGACGCTTTTGACGTATCGATAGATGCTGACGTGATGACGGAATTCGATTCGTATAAGTCGGGGATCGAGTTGTTGACTCGTTTAGGAGTAGACTTTGTAAATGAGTGATTTCAAAAAGTTCGAGGCGTTTGGAAGCCGCACCGCTGTATATGCAGAACGTGCGTATTCGTACGCTGAAATGGCGGAAACTGCTGACGCGATCTGCGCGGAAGTCGGTGGACGAACGCTCGTTTTTTGTTTGTGTTCGAATAACAAAGAATCTGTATTTGGCTACGCGGGCTTTATTCGAGGTGGTGTCGTGCCCGTCCTGTTGGATGCATCCATTCAAGCGGACCGGTTGCAGCGACTGATTGACCTGTATAAGCCTGCATTTATTTGGGCGAGTAGTGAACACCAAGAACTCCCAAAAACAATGGAACAATCTTTTCTGTTTGGAGATTACACGTTATTTAAGTCTCCGACAGTTTTCCAACACGACCTTGATGATCAGCTTGCCCTCCTTTTAACCACCTCAGGAAGTACGGGCAGCCCCAAATTTGTCCGCTTAAGTTACGAAAACATCTTCCAAAATGCGGAATCGATAGCGGAGTACTTGGACATCACTGCAGACGATAAACCGATCACCACGCTTCCGATGAATTACTCGTATGGTCTTTCGATCATCAATAGTCATTTCATCAAAGGAGCGACGATCATTTTAACGGATGCCTCCATCCTGAAAAAAGAGTTTTGGGACTTATGCAAAGAGCAGCAAGCCACCACTTTCGGCGGCGTTCCTTTCGTCTATGAGATGCTCGATCGGCTGAAGTTTGAAACGTTCGACCTGCCGGGTTTAAAAACACTGACGCAAGCAGGAGGCAAATTAAGCCCGGATCTGGCGGCTAAATTTGCAGAAACGTGCAAAGAGAAAGGCATTCGCTTTTTTACGATGTACGGCCAAACAGAAGCAACGGCGCGGATGAGTTATTTGCCCCACGAAAAAAATATAGATAAAGCCGGTAGTATCGGCATTGCCATTCCGGGCGGCGAATTGATGCTGCAAGACGATTCTGGCAATCAAATCACAGAGCCCCATGTAGCCGGTGAATTGATCTATAAAGGGGCGAATGTTTCGTTAGGGTATGCGGAGTCGCTAGCCGATCTTTCGAAAAGAGACGACAACAACGGCTTGTTGCATACGGGCGACTTGGCTTATGTGGATCAAGAAGGATACTTCTTTATCACCGGACGCATCAAAAGAATCATCAAAGTCGCTGGAAACCGCATTAGCTTGGATGAAGTGGAAGAGCTCTTAAAAGAGCATGGTCGTGAGTGCATCTGTGCTGGGTCGGATGACAACCTCTATGTGTACACATTAAAAGAAGACCCCGTTCAAATTAAAAAAATAATTAAAGGAAAATTAAACTTAAAAGGCGTTCAGGTTATGAAAATTGAGGAAATCCCGCGCAATCATTTTGGGAAGGTCCTTTATTCTGAGCTGCCTACTATATATGATTTATGATCACCTGAACATCGTGACAGGAGACATAATGCATACGACAAAACCGTAACGGCTGAAACGGAAGAGATTCAGGGTTATGGGTGACTTCATTTTATGAAAAACTTAAGTTTATTTTTGATCAGGTGATTGGATGACATTTATATCAATTGAATTTCTTCTGTTTTTTGCAGTAATTGTGTTCATGTATTATTCCATTCCGCATCGCTGGAGATGGATTCTTTTACTGGCAGCCAGTTATACCTTTTACGCTAGCTTAAACAGCTATTTTGTCGTATTGCTGCTTGTCAGTACAGCTTTTTCTTATGTGACGGGAATTGCCATCGAGAAACAAGAGACCAAACAACAGAAGAAAAGAGTCATGCTGGCTGGTATTTTGGTCTTATTGTTTATTCTCGGATGGTTTAAATATTTCAACTTTGTCAACGACTCGATTCGGGCAATTTCCATCTACATGAATTGGAATTATAACGTACCGTACCAGGAAATTGTGATGCCCATCGCGATTTCGTTCTATACGTTTCAGGCAGTCAGTTACCTGGTGGACATATACAAAGGTAAGCTGAAAGCGGAAATACATTACGGCTATTTCTCCATCTATTTTGCCTTTTTCCCGCAATTGGTGGCGGGTCCGATTGAACGCGCCAAGAAATTGCTTCCTCAATTCAAAGTGGAACAGACCTTGAAATACGAAAACATCAGCTACGGAATGAAGCGGATCGCTTGGGGATTTTTTAAGAAAACATTGATTGCGGACCGGCTTGCGCCAATTGTGGCAAGTGTTTTCGACAGTCCTAACCCGACCGGTTCTGAAATTGTTTTGGCTACGATTCTGTTTTCGATCCAATTATACGCCGATTTTTCGGCATTAAGTGACATTGCCATCGGGAGTGCAAGAATCCTGGGAATCAAACTGACGGAAAACTTCAAGCAGCCGCATTTTGCCACTTCGATCGCCGATTTCTGGAACCGTTGGCATATCACACTTTCCAATTGGCTCCGGGATTATATCTTTATCCCGTTAAGCAAAGGGAAAAAGAAGCGAAGTGACATTTACTTGGTCATTGTGGTTACCTTTTTAATCAGTGGCATATGGCACGGGGCCGCGTGGACTTTTGTTATTTGGGGCTTGATTCACGGCTTTTATCGCGTTTTTGGCGACCATACAAAACATGCTCGCGGAAAGATGGCGTCTTTTACACGCTTGGATCAAATTCCGGCGCTGCATAAATGGGTGAAAATCATCATCACATTCCTGCTGGTTTGTTTTTCCCGGGTATTCTTCCGGTCGAATAGCGTTGCGGAGGCATTTGCCCATGCAAAGCTTTTCCTGACACCATACTCGTGGAGACCATCTGGCATCATCAACGCACTTGAATTATTCTCGCTGCTGGATTTAGTGATATTCGTGTTCTTCTTTATCATTGTCCAATTGTTCCACTTTATCGAAAGAAAAAATGCTTCGACGTGGACTTGGCTGTCGCAACGCCCGGTATTCGCCCGGTATGCAGTTTATGTGTTAATCATCGTCTCCATTCTGGTATTCGGAGCTTCGGGTCAAGGGTTTGTGTACGGTGGATTTTAAGGTAAATGCATATTATGAGGGAATTGGTTTTTAGACGGAAGAATAGTAGAGTCCAACCAGGCTGGCCAGAGCCCACGGAAAGCGAAGTGGCCAGCCCGCTTGGAGAGTATATCTCGTCTCGCATTTTAGTAAGAGAACTACTGTATCGAAAGGATTTGCCATGTATCGTTTATTCATGAAATTAACCATTATCATTGCTGCAGCTTTAATCGTGATTATCCCTGTAAATGACTTTGTAAAAGAATCACGCAGCTACAATATTAATGATGACATCCTGACGTTTAAGAAAAATCCGCATCCCGTGGATATCATCAATCTAGGTGCCTCTCATTCCATGTACGGTTATTATTTTAAGCCGACGGGTTTGTCTCACTTGGACTTGGCGCTTCCTGCTCAGACGATTGAATACGATTATAAATTGTTGAAAGAGTACGGCAAGTATCTGAAACCGGATGGTGTCGTCCTCGTGTCGATCTCGCAGCTGACTTTCGCAAATTTCGAGACCAAGAACGTTGGGAATTATTATGAAATTTTGGATCGCACTGAAATTGAATCGTTTCGTTTACTGGATTATTACAGATACATGTATATGCCAGGGGCAAATCGAGAGAGCTTCAATTCTGCGCTCTCCAGTAAATTGAAAGACTTCGAATGGGATTCTCATCAATCTTGGGCGAATAACGGCAAAAACTATGCCGGAAGAAAGTATGAATACGTCGAAGAGCAATACCGAGAAGCCACGGAAAAAAATCTCGTTGAAGAAAATGTGAAGCAATTAAAGCAGATATTGGATTATTGTGAAGAGCAAGGCTACCAAGCAATTCTCACCATGGAGCCCGTGCATGAAACTTATGGCGAGCGTTTCGATGAAGAAACGATGAATCGACTTGTTTTTCAGTACTTACAAACGCTTGAAATAGATGTTCCTTTTTTAAATCATATGAACGATCAACGATTCGCAGCCAACCAAGATTATTTTCACGATTCCGATCACCTAAACAGTGAGGGGAGAAAGAAATATTCTTGGATTGTTTACGAAGAGCTGAAGGAATTTGGGTATTTCTGAGCGATTCTTATTCCGTACATTGCCACGCCTGCTGTTCAACCAGCGCAGGTGTGGCTTTTTGATTTTATTCATCTTCGTTAATTGTTTGAATTGATAAAAATGCAATCTCCACTTGCCCGGTTCGGTAAATCTCGCTAGGATAAAAGAAAAGCTGAAGAAATGAGGGGATGACGTGGTCGGGAGAAATGATCCTTGTCTGTGCGGAAGCGGAAAGAAGTATAAGAAATGCTGCGGCCGGGAAGAAACGGTGGATTTGCAACGGGTAGTTGACGCCGAGCTGGATGACATCCTAAT
>JBFEIJ010000119.1:0-6392 GCA_041553775.1 Planococcus sp. (in: firmicutes) | reverse complement strand
TTTCCGGAATGTCGAGCAGCGAGACATTGGCGTCTACCAGTGCTTTGTCGCCTAAGCGGAACGCGTTGGTCGATTTTCGCAACTTGATCAAGCCTTCTGTATACTCACGTGTTGTCGTATTGACCGCAAACTCTTTTTTATTCGTTGCTTTTTCCCAGTCGAATTGATTGATCGCATCCGACGAATCGTAGGAGTCGTGGATGAAATAGCCGAACGGATTGCCCGCTTCGTCTTTGAACTCATGGTATTTTTGCTCAGGCACGCCTTCACCAAGCCACTGTTTCGTGCGACCGTATTCCTGTCCTGCATGGATAAATGCGGTGCCTTGTGACGTTAAGACCATTGCGTTTCCGATGCGGATTCGTTTGTGAATTTCCAAATTATTCGCAGGAATCGCCGGGTCCTTTTTAATGGACTGGGCAATGACATTGTATAACGGCAAGTTATCGTGTGCCGCGATATACTGCACCATGTCACCCGGATCGTCAGCTGGCGTATTTGACGGTTGGCCTTTGATGTTATTGAAAATGGTCGATACGTTTCTCGCGCCGCCTGTGATAAACCGCGGCTCGCCTTCTGAACCGAATCCGGATTTCAATTCGTTGCGCATTTCGTCTGAAAACACACCAACATCATCTGTTTTGTCCATCCAGTCTTGATCAGCGCCCATTCCTTTTAAAGATGGGTCTGCGATGTGACCGGCAAACGTGCGCCAGCCTTCTCCGATAAACAAAGCGTCTGGGTTGATCGCAGCTGCCGCGTCATAGGCGTTTTGCATCGCCGGATACGTCGAGTCACCCATCATATCAAAGCGCATGCCGTCGATTTTGTATTCGTCAAACCAGTATTTCACCGAGTCGACCATCAGCTTTTCAGCCATCGTGTGGTCGGTGGCCAAATTATTGCCGAAGCCGCCAAGGAAGTTTCCTTGCTCATCCTGATACGCGTAATAATTAGGTACGATGTCGTCTAATGTGCTCGTTTCTGCCATATGCGTATACACAACATCCAGCACCACGCCCATTTCAGCATCGTGAATCGCATCGATCAGCGCTTTCATCTCTTTGATGCGCAGTTCCGGATCGGTCGCATCTTCTGAATACGCCCCGTCAGGTGAGAAGTAATTATGCGGGTCGTAGCCCCAATTGTATTCATTGCCGAACGAGGAATACGCTCGCTCGCGCTCGCCCATCTGCGTTTCATCGCCAAAATACCAAGCCATGACCGGCAGCAATTGGACGTGTGTCACCCCAAGGGATTTGATGTAATCCAATTTATCGATAAATGCGGTGTACGAACCCCATCTCGATTTCAGCTTTTTCTCAATCGATGGATCCGACGTGAAGTCGCGCACGTGCACTTCGTAAATCACTGCGTCTTCGCGTTTTTCGTAGCCTTCAATCGTGGCGTGGCCAAAGCCTTTCGGATCGGTCGCGTCCAAATCGACAATCGCCGCTTTCCCGACCATGTCGCCGTCCGGTCCCGCTTCCCCTTTCGAGTTCACGGTGAACGCCGCCATCGATTTCGCGTACTGATCCAACACGGTTTTCGTCACACCGTCGTTGGTCACTTCGTATTGGTAATAAAAGCCCTTCAAATCTTTGACCTGTAAATCACTCGGCTTCACGGTCGTTGACCAAACTCCTTGTTCACCAAGCGTCAATTCCATACTGCCAATCAAGGTCGTTGCGTCTTTTTTGTCGTAAAAATTTGCGACGACTTTGCTTGCTTTTGGCGCCCATAATTTAAACGTCGTGCTCTTTTTCGTATAGCTTGCGCCTAAATCGTCACCTTCATAAGCGTACGAGCTGTCGAGCATCCGCCAGCCAGTCGTTGCGGATACCGTTTTACCGGAATAACTTACAGTAAGCGGAATTTTATTCAAATCAAACACGGCTTTTACTTCTACTGTTTTCGTTCCGGTAATTTCCGCCGATTTCACTTCTATAGCGTTACCATCCACGTCTCGAATCGTTAACCCGGCTAGTAGATCTTCAGCAGTCAGTCCCTTTGTGTTAGTGAAGTTTAATAGAATGGTATCTTCTGCCGTGATTTCAGCCCCTTGGACGCCGAATGCGACACCTCCGAACGGAGATGTATAAACGGTGTCATCGCCTTGCTTGATCCACAGCTGATTGAATTGATCGAGCAGTTTAAATGATTTATCGCCAGCGTCTTTTTCCTGTGTTTTTTCATTAACCACTAGGAAGCCGATTTCTTTTGCAGCATCGGTCAGTTTGATATCGGCATACGCACCGTAGCGGTCAGTGCCGGTGAAATCAGCTGCACCTGTCGGCCAATTACTTGAAGGCGCAGCAACATCGCCCCAGTTCCATAAGCCGAAGTTTTCGTAATCGGCGTTATCGCGCGTATAGTGGATGCGCACCGTATTTTCCGGCAACTCGACCGGTTCGTATGTGTATACCGTGTCTGATCCTTGCTTGATCCATATTTCGTTTACATCGTTCGACGGAATCGCGAAGTTTTTGTCTCCGCCGTCTTTTCCTGCATCACCTTTTGTAGTGTCCATCACCAAGAAGCCGATGTTTTTCGCGTTTTCCGCTAATGGTACATCGATATACGCACCGTAAGCGTCGCGTTTTTCAAACATCGTCGCGCCTGTTGGCCAGTTTGTCGAAGGTGAAGCAACATCGTTCCATAACCACGCCCCATAGTTTTTGTATACATCGTCCGTGCGCTGATAATGGATGCGCATATTGCCGGCTGGTACAGGCTCGACTTCCCCGCCGCCATCTCCGTTCGTCGGAGCGGCGCCCGTGATTTTCCCGCCTTCAACCGTCAACAATATCGTTCCGCCATCCTGTTTCGCAGGCAGCGTGATGGCCAGGTTGCCTCCCGTCGCTTTATAGCTTTGACCCGAATAAGCGTCCGTGACGACCGCATCCGGCGAATCCACCGTCAGTTTGATCGCAGTGCTTTCTTCTGCAACATTCAACCCAACGTAAACCGCTTGTTCCTCATAGTCGCGGGAGAACAATAAGAATTGATCGGCATCCGAGCCGCCGACAACCGTCCGCTCTCCTTTTGCAAACACTTTTGAATGATCCTCTCTGAAGTTCAACACTTTTGTGTAATGGTCCAAGATTGCATTGCCTTCTACTTGGTCCCAAGCAAAATCGTAGCGGTTGTCGTATTGCGGGTAGTTATTGGCACCCGATTGCCCGAGCTCTTCCCCGTAATAAATGACCGGTTGCCCTTTCGCAGTCGCTTGCAGCGTAGCCGCCAATTGCAGTTTCCCTTTGTCCCCGCCTAATGAATGCAAGAACCCTTCTTCGTCGTGGCTGCCTAAAAATTGGCCAAGTGTCGCCGTATTATCGATTTTGTGGTTACGCTCGGTCAAAGTTTTGTTTGCGGCTTCCAGTCCGCCGTTAACAAATGTGCGGGCTGTGTTTTTAAAACTGAAGTCGAGCAGCGAATCCATCATTCCGGTATCGAGGTAGCCTTGGCTATTATCGACGTGCGCCGCCCATGCTTCCCCGATCATCTTAAATTCCGGCATTTTTTCGGTCAGGGCATTTTTGAACGCCATCCATGTTGCGTCTTCAACATGCTTTACCGTATCTACTCGGAAATAGTCGATCGTGTTGCCTTTTTCCGTAGTCGCTTGTTCAATCCAATCGGTTTGCCAATCGATGATTTGTTGGCGCACTACCGGATCTTCCGTTTTAAAGTCCGGCAAGCCCGCTAATTCACCGACCACTTCATCTTCACCGACGTTATCGCCTTGACGCAGCATCTCGCTGAACCGCGCACGGTCTTCATCTAGCGGATAGCCTGCGGGTTTATTCGGAACCTCACCATTGATTTCTTTCAACCCGTATCCCGTATGATTGACGACCACATCGACCATCAACTTCATACCGCGGTCATGCGCCGCATCGATCAATTCATGGAAATCTTCCATTGTGCCAAAATGCGGATTGAGCTTTCCGAAATTACTTGCCCAATAGCCGTGATAGCCGTAATAAGGTTCAGACGGCTCGCGGTAGCGCACATCGTATTTGATATTTTCGACGACCGGACTGATCCAAATCGTATTGACGCCGAGCTCATCCAAATAATCCAATTTCTCGGTGATTCCTTTAAAATCGCCGCCTTGGTACGTACCGCGTGAGTTGGTATCGTAATTCAAATCGTACGGATCGTTATTCGTCGAATCGCCGTCAAAAAACCGGTCCGTCAGCATAAAGTAAATGACCGACTCGTCCCAGTCAAAATCGTCTTCTCCGTCTATTTGTCTTGTTTTCACTTCTAGCTCCGAGGTCCCTTTATACTGATTGCCGTAAGAATCCGTCACCGTCAACGGAATCGCTTTCGTACCAGCCGGGATGTCGTCATCCACCGACAACGAAACGCTCTTCACCATTGGATCGATCGCCAGTTGCGCCGGTCCTCCTAAAGAAGTGGTATCAGCGGTGATTTTTGTCACATTGACTCCATCCGTTACGCCTTCAACATCCACGGTCAACACCGCGTTCTGGTTATAATCGATGGCTGCGGGTTTGACTGTCCCTGAAACCACTAAATCAGCCCGGTTGAAACGCAGTAACGAGACTCCGTCGACTGTGTTGTACGGGTCATTTACTTCCGTCGTCGCCCCATCCTTCGTGACGAGGTATGTATAAGGATGCTCCCCCGTCGGGATGTCGTTTACTGCCAACACGAACCGTTCATTCAAGGGTTCGTACGTCATGTCAGTCGTTTGCCCGTTAAATTTTAACGCTACGTTGTCGATTGAACCCATCGCGTCCGCTTTGAAGAATTCTTTGTCGCGGTAATAAAACGTCGCGTTCCCGTCAGCGATAACCGGCGCCGATCCGTCCGGCACAATGCGAATTTGTTCTACGCCGCTTGTGATATATGCTTTTGTCAGCTGATCGTTTTTGTTTACGGGAATAAAGCGGTCCCCAAACTCTTTTTCAGCTGTATTCCAGTCTGTCGTACTGCGCAGCACAAACCCGAACTTCTCGGTTTCCGTTGCGACTGCAATATGAGCGACTGCTTTGCCGCCATCATACGACTCAAAATTGATCTGGTCATTGGTTCTTCCTGTATTCCACGCCCAAATGTTCCAATCCCCGTAGTTTTGATCGTCGCGGATATACGTAAAGCGGACCTCTCGATCACCGACCTCTTCTGTTGCAGCAGAACCTTCTGCTTGTACTGGCTGTACAGGTACAAATGGCATCCACATGCTTAACACCAGCAGTGCAGCCATAAACAACGAAAAATAACGTTTCAAACTTTTCTTCTTCACATTCTCATCTCCTTTTCCAATCTGTTTAATGAATAAATTGAATGATAGACTTTCTGTTCTAGTGAAAACTTTTTACATTTATTTGTGCAAACGTTTGCACAAACAAGCGAAAATCGTTTATGAATTGAAGTGATAAAAGCATCTGGTTGAAGTACATACCATTTGTAAGCGCTTGCAATTGTTCACTTAGCAAATTTTACTTGAAGATAAAGGAAACTACAATGTGACTAAGGTAGCTTTTTTCAATATTCTAATATTTATAAAACGACCGTTTTTTCATCGGAATAATGATTAAAAATCAAATTATTATCAATAAAATTGATGTAAATCTCATTTCTATGGATAAATACCTATTTTTCCTCTCATGTTAAACAAACTGGCTATAGCCTATTAAACAGATGATTTTAGCGACTTCCTTATGCAGAATGATTGTATATCGCTAATTTCGTTTAACATAGAGTGTTAATGCTATTTCATAATGTCCAAAAGTTGACGGTATTGTTTGTCCAGGAATTGACGGATATAATGTCCTTAATAACCCTGGAGAAAGGAAAAGACGCCTCCCATAGTGTCGGCTATTACCAGTAGCTCGACGGGAGACGTCTTCCAAAAAAATATGATAATCGTCTCTCATTATAACATAGAAGAATGCGCCTCAAAAGGCGTTTTTTATTCGGTGCGCAGAAAAGGTTCCTTGTCCCTGTTGTAACCACATGGAGTATAAGATCATCGGCTCACGTGAACGGAAGTTGCGGGATGAAAGCGGTGAAATTCGTCGGTTCATCATCAGGAGATTGCGCTGCACGCGGTGCGAAAAGATCCATCATGAATTGCCTGATCTGATGGTGCCCTACAAGCGGTACGGGGCTGATGTGATCGAGAAGGCGACCCTCCCAACCACCCACCTGACGGTGGCAGCCGATGAATCGACCATCCATCGTTGGCGGAGTTGGTTCTTCCATTTGGTTGATTACTGGCTTTTTATCCTTCAATCGCTTCTCGTTCAGTTCCAGACAGATGAGACCTCAGCGATCGACCTGTCCAGTCGGCAGCTGCCTGCGCACGAACGAATCGGACAATGGTTTGGCATGGAAGGCGGATGGCTGGCGAAGAT
>JBFEIJ010000118.1:0-6477 GCA_041553775.1 Planococcus sp. (in: firmicutes) | reverse complement strand
TTGGGTTAATGGTGATTGCCATTTTATTTGTATCATTGAATTTAAGGCCAGCAATTTCTTCTGTCGGTCCGCTGCTTGACATTATGCGGCGCGATTTAGCGTTGTCTAATAGCGAAATTAGCTTGCTGACTTCGATTCCCGTGTTTTGTATGGGGCTTTTCGCGCCCCTCGCAATTGGCTTTAACCGAACATTCGGCGTCAAAAAAAGTGTAGCTTTTTTGCTCGCGATGCTTGGTGCGATGACATTGATTCGTGGCTTTCTTCCGACTTATCCTGTATTGCTCGCCAGTTCATTTTTTATCGGTCTAGCAATTGCTGTAATCAGTCCATTATTATCTGCGGCGATTAAAGCGAATTTTCCAAGCCGTACAGCATCGCTGATCGGTGTGTATTCATTTGGTATGGGGTTAGGCGCAATGCTCGCTTCCGGATTGACGGGGGTTTTTTATACGCTTACAAGCTGGCCGATTGCACTCGCAAGTTGGGGGATTTTAACGGTGCCGGCGCTAGCGCTTTGGCTTCGCGCAAAGGAGCCCGAAAAAAGCGAAGTTCGTCATGCTGCTATTCCGACTTCTTCGCCGTGGTCAAACAAACGCGCATGGTATATGTTATTGTTTTTTGCCTTTCAAACCGCATTATTTTTCTCACTCATCACATGGCTTGCCCCAATTGCGATTGATAAAGGGATGGACTTATTAAGCGCAGGATCTGTGTTGACGGTTATGACATCTGTTCAACTCGTCGGTAATTTGTCTTTGCCCATCCTGCTGGCAAAGCATTCGAGTCGTTTATTATGGATCGTTTTATCGCTCCTCTCAGGCGTGATTGGCCTATTGTTATTGTTGTTCAGTGGAATTTACGCAATTTGGGTTGCGGCAGTGCTACTCGGAATCATGCTCGGCTGTTTATTTCCGATCGCTTTATTAATGCCGCTTGACGAAAATGAGCGGGCGGATGACGTCAATAATTGGACCGCGATGATACAATCGGGCGGCTTTATCATTTCAAGTGCCATGCCGTTTTTGATCGGTTTGCTGTATGATCGATTCGGCAATCACGCATTCAGTATTTATCTTTTATTCAGTTTTGCAACCATGGTTCTGTTGTTCGGGGTATTATTATATAAAGAACGAAGTTCGCCTCGATCCAACAGCAAATAAGAGAGCTAAGCATCCACAGCTTTTTATTCTATTTTTATAAAAATGAAGTTCCGACAAAAATATGAATAGCAAGGAGATTGTTATGATTCGAATTTTAGCCATCGATCAACACGACCAACTTGTGATTGATCCTGAATTGCATCAATTGAAATCGATGAAATGGCATTGGGTGGATTTCAATGAACCTTCGCCAGAAGAAATTGAATTACTCAGCACTCATTTTGCATTTCACCCACTAGCAATTGAAGACTGCATCCACTCGTTGCAGCGCCCAAAACTGGAATACTATGAGAATACGACATTTTTAGTTATGCATTCTTTTGTGCCAGGGGAATTGGAAGTAAACGAAGTGGACTTTTTCTTAGGAGAGCATTTTTTGGTGACGTTCCACTTTGAGGATTTGGATGAAGTGAATTATGCTTGGGAATACTTCAGGCATTTAAAAAACCTGGAAAATTTCAAGCCGCTAGAAATTACATACAAAATCATGGATGAGATGGTGGATAATTTCTTTCCTTTGGTGGAAGAGCTGGAAGACCGCCTGGCATCTATTGAAGGATCGGAACGATTGAAAAAAGCAGACAAATCGATCATGGAAGAGACGTTTGAAGTGCGGCGGAATTTATTGAAAATCCGGCAAATTGTCGTGCCAACTCGAGACATGATGTATCGCATTCTTGAATCAAAGAGATTTATCATTCAAGAACAAAAAAGAGCTTATTTCCAAGATATCCATGACCACTTGATCAAATTGAGTCAAATGATCGATTCGAACCGTGAATTGACAACGGATATCCGAGACAATTACATCTCATTAAACTCATACCGCATGAACAATATTATGAAGACGTTAACGGTCATTACCGTGATTTTCATGCCAATCACATTTATCGCAGGCCTATATGGGATGAATTTTGTCAATATGCCAGAGCTGCGCACAGAGTACGGTTATTTTGTGGTGTTGATCGTCATGCTTGTCATGGTTGTGACAATGAGCGTTTGGTTCAAATCAAAAGGCTGGTTTGAAAACGAGTAAGAATGAAGAGAGGAATGAACACATGGTACGGTACAACACGATTCTTTTTGACATTGATGACACATTGATGGATTTTCCGAAAACGGAGCGGGCGGCTTTGCATAAGACATTTTCAGCATACGGCATGCCGGACGGTTTCTCGCGTTATCACAACTCCTACAGGGAGATTAGCAGCGTATTATGGGCTGATTTGGAACAAGGGAAGATGCCGCTGGCTACTTTAGGAACTGAGCGTTTTAAACGATTATTCTACCAACATAATATTGATATCAGCGCGGAAGCATTCGGTATTCAATACTTGAATAACCTGGGACAAGAAACGCATTTGTTTCCCGAAGCGGAAACGATGATTTCAGGACTAAGCCATTGCCGCTTGGCTGTCATTACAAATGGATTCGGCACTGTCCAAAAAGCGCGCATTCAAAATTCACCGTTCCATCATGTATTTGAGCACATTATTATTTCGGAAGAAGCGGGTTATCAGAAACCGCATAACGGCATATTTGATTACGCGTTTCATAAATTGGGTTTGACGAGTAAAGAATCGGTGTTAATTGTCGGGGATTCCCTAACTTCTGACATCAAAGGCGGGATGGATTACGGGATCGCGACTTGCTGGTTCAATCCTTATGGGAAAACGAACAACACGACAGCCAAGCCAACGCATGAAATCCGTTGCTTGTCAGAACTGCAAGAAATTGTAGAAGGAAAAACGAAATAGAAAAAGGCCGATTGGAGCAATCGGCCTTTTTCTATGTATTGAGGGCTTATTTGTTTTCTTCCCACGTGGCATCAAGAAACTCATCGCGGCCGGAAGCGGCGCGGTCTTCTTGATAATGTTCAGGATTTTTCTTGTAATAATCTTGATGATAATCTTCGGCCGGATAAAAAGGCGCAGCGTCCAAGATTTCGGTGACGACCGGTTTTTTAAAGCGGCCGCTTCTATCGAGTACTTGTTTTGACTCTTCTGCTAGGCGACGCTGATGGTCATTATGTACAAAGATTGCGGGGCGGTAGGATTCGCCGCGGTCTTGAAACTGGCCTTCGTTGTCAGTCGGGTCGATTTGTTGCCAAAAAATATCAAGCAATTGTTCGTAGCTGAATACTTCTGGCTGAAACGTGATTTCAACTACTTCAAGGTGTCCGGTAGTGCCAGACTTTACTTGTTCGTAGCTCGGGTTTGCAACGGTGCCGCCGCTATAGCCGGAAACAACGCTTTCGATGCCGTCAAATTGATCGAATGGCTTGACCATGCACCAGAAGCAGCCGCCTGCAAATGTTGCTTTTTCTATCATATGGGCTTGCTCCTCTCAATGGGAATAGAAAAATCTTACCATTCATGCTGTTAGACGACAATTTATATGTTTATAATGTAATTGCAGAAACTTCTTTTAATGAATTATCGTCTAAATAGGCAAGGTATAGAAAGGATAGTGTTTATTATGCAAGAAGAAATACAGCCGGCCAGATCCAAGCGGCGCAAGAAAAAGAAGCTGCGTTTTCGCGGCATATTCTTATTGCTGATATTGGGACTAGCAGCGACAGGCGTTTTCGTATTCATGCAATATCAGAGCGGTTATAAATTAGCGGAAGAAAGTACAGAAGTAGAACCAGTCAATTTTAATGCTGATTCGGAAAATCCGGATTATACGAATATATTGGTAATGGGCATCGATTCCCGCGGTGAAGAAAAATCAAGGACGGATACGATGATGCTGCTGTCGCATAATAAAAAGACCGATGAAGTGAAATTAACGTCGTTTATGCGGGATATTTATGCGGACATCCCGGGTTATCAATCGTATAAATTGAATACTGCTTATTATTTAGGGGGCACAGACCTTTTAGCGGATACACTTCGCAACATGTTCGGTGTGGAGATTCATCATTATGCCATGGTCGATTTTGCGAACTTTGAACAATTAGTCGATATCGCTGCGCCGAATGGCGTTGAGATCGATGTGGAAAAAGACATGTCTGAAAAAATCGGCGTCACACTCGAACAAGGCGTACACGTTTTGAATGGCGAAGAACTCCTTGGGTACTCACGTTTCCGCGCGGACAATGAAGGTGATTTCGGACGTGTCCGTCGCCAGCAGCAAGTGTTGGCAGCGATGAAAAGTGAATTGATCAGCCCAGCGGCCATTCCGCAATATCCCAAACTTGCTGGAGCCGTTAATGGGTATGTGCAAACCGATTTAACGACTTCGGAGCAAGTGAAGTTCGCTGTTCAATTGGCGTTGAAAGGCGGCAGTGAATTAGAGCGAATGACCATACCTGTTGAAGGCAGTTATAGCTATGCAAATTATCCGCAAGCCGGGTCAGTGCTTGATATCAACGTTGAAGAAAATCGAGCTGCGCTTTCAGAATTTTTATCGCAGCCTCTAGATTAAACTTTCTGATAATATGGTAATATGACAATAGAATAATTATCAGAAAGTGGGCGTTTTCGTGGAGCCAGAAAAACCATCGTTTTTCTCGACCAATTTTATCCGTTTTTTAGGCGGAACAAATACTTTATTCACATTGATCGCGCTTCTGTTGCTCGGAGCGGTCATTTTCATCTTCCGGGAAGTGTCGTTCATATTCATTCCGTTAAATGTGTTTATGAAAACCGTCGTTTTGCCGGTCGTCTTGGCTTTAGTTTTTTATTATTTGCTGCGGCCGGTTTTAAGGCTATTGGTGAAAGCAAAAATTCCGCGCCTTGGGGGGATTGCGATCATCTTCTTAGGCGGGATAGGAATTATCACGTTGATTACGGTGCTCATACTGCCTTTTTTACGCGACCAATTCCAAAATCTGATCATGGAAATCCCGGATTTGTTTATGGAATTACTGACGAATCTCGATGGTTTTTTACGAACATCGTTTGTTGGCGATTATTATAGCGGGTCTAGTTTTGATATCGAACAATTGATGGCGACATTGCCTTCAAACGTCTCCGATACCTTGCAATCCGCAATAACAGGCATTATTTCCGGCATCACAGGGTTCATTTCGACGATAACTAGCGTGATTTTATCGATTGTCATCGTGCCATTCATCTTGTTCTATTTGCTGAAAGATGGCGAAAAACTTCCGGAATATTTTGTGAAACTATTGCCGCCTCGATTCAGAGACGATACACGCGAAGTATTGAGTGAAGCAGACAACCAGCTTAGCGCATATATTCAAGGTCAGTTGATCGTCGCGTTTTTCATTGGGCTCATGGTCTATATCGGCTTTTTGATCATCGGCATGGATTATGCGTTATTGCTCGGGGTTTTGGCTATGATTACAAGTGTCGTACCGTATATCGGACCTGCAATTGCCATCACACCCGCAGCGATTATCGCATTGGTAACTTCACCTTTCATGTTGATCAAGCTCGCGATTGTATGGACGGTGGTTCAATTGGTGGAAGGCAATGTGATTTCACCGCAAGTAATGGGGAAGACGATGTATATTCATCCCATCACGATCATTTTTGTGTTATTAACCGCAGGTTCATTATTCGGGCTTGCTGGAGTCATTCTCGGAATACCGATGTATGCGTTGCTTCGTGTATTGGTTAGTCATTTCTATAAACTATTTAAGCGTCGCTATAACCAGCACGAATCCAATTTAGACAATAAATACGATTATACAGAAATGCGTTAAGCGGTTTACGCACATTTTAGTCATGGTATAGAATACTTACTTAAAGTTGGGGGTTAAGATGTTATGAAGTTCAAACAATTTCTTAGTTCGGTGGGCATCGGTTCGATGAAAATCGATACGGTGGTCGAGAGGCCGAATATAATTGAAGGCGAAACATTAAATGGGACGATTTATTTTGAAGGTGGAGACAGCGATCAAAACGTGAAATTCATTGAACTTCAAATAGTTGCTCAGATTGACGAATACCGAGAAGACAGCGATTTTCAATATATCGAGAAATTGATATCGAAGCAGACGCTGGAATTTGTCGGCACGGTCAAATCGAAAGGCACTGTCATGCAGCAATTTGAAATTGTGCCGGATGAGCGTTGGATCCTGGACAATCCAAAAGCGAAGTTAATATTGCGGACAATTGTCCATATTCACAACGGCGTAGATTCACAAGATGAAGATGAAATTACGTATACACAACAATAAAGAAGAACGACAAGCGCCAACCAAATGCTAATGATTTGGTTGGCGTTTTTTGACTATATCCAAATTTGGGGAGGGTCTCCATGGGGTGGGAATATAATATACTATCGGCCAAAAAAATCGAAGACATAAAACGAAAATGCACGCGTGCGTATTTTCAGGAATACA
>JBFEIJ010000117.1:0-6532 GCA_041553775.1 Planococcus sp. (in: firmicutes) | reverse complement strand
TTCGCTAACCCGCAACTTTGGAAAAGAAGCGGCTCTTTTTGCTGGGCTGAAGCGGATTAAAGGCGACGCTGCCATCTTGATGGACGGTGATCTTCAACATCCCCCGGAATTGATTTGTCAAATGTTCCGTGGATTCGAAGAAGGCTTTCATCAAGTTGTTGCAAAGCGTTCGCGCAACGGCGACAGCAAATTTCGCAGCTTATGCTCTATTTTCTATTATAAAACGGTGAACTTTGTGACCGATGTCGATTTTGTTGACGGCGAAGGCGACTTCCGACTGCTGAGCCGGAAAGCCATAAACGCGATTCTCCAGCTCAGTGAAAGCAACCGCTTCTCGAAAGGACTCTATTCTTGGATCGGCTTAAGCAAAAAGATCATTGCGTACGAAAATGTTTCACGCGTCGCCGGAAAATCCAAATGGTCGTTTGGCAACTTAGTGAATTACGGCATAGACGGCGTTATTTCTTTTAATATGAAGCCGCTGCGCATCTGCTTCTATACGGGATTTATCGTGCTCGTCCTTTCCATCATCTACATCATCGGGATTTTCTATAATATTATGAGGAACGGCATCGGCGCTCCAGGCTATTTCACAACGATTACAGCCATTCTGTTTCTTGGCGGCATTCAATTGATCAGCCTCGGCGTAATCGGCGAATATGTAGGCCGCATTTACAATGAATCCAAACGACGCCCGAATTTTTTAGTTGATTCGAGCAATGTGGATGAATACGATGCGCCTTAATCGCTTAAATACGGAATTCAGTCGTTTTGTCGTTGTCGGTGTACTCAATACCCTCATCTATTACAGCATCTACTTAATCCTGCATAAACTGGCAGGCATGCCTTATTTATTTGCACATATTCTCGGGTTTCTGATTTCGTTGAATGCTTCTTTTTTCTTGAACTCTTACGTAACGTATCGTGTAAAACCAACATTAAAGAAGTATTTGTACTTTCCTTTGACCCAAGTCGTGAATATTTCTGTTTCGACTGTTCTCATTTATGTTTTTGTGGAATTCATTCACTTAAACAGTTATGTTGCTCCGTTTGGGGCTGTTTTGTTTACGGTTCCAATTACGTTTATCGTTTCGAGTAGAATTATGAAAGGACCGGCGAGCTCTAAATAATCCGAAAGTTGGTGAAAGCATGCAGCAAAATCATTCGAATGTTCTTTTGTTCTTCAGTTGTCTTGCTTTGTCAGCTGTCGGACATGCCGTGTTCCTTTATCAATGGACACGCAGCTATTTTATGATTGGCATAAATGATGGCGCGTCCCAGATGATGCCATTCAAAAAACTGCTGTATGAACAATACAGCAGTGGTGAATTTTTCTATTCATTTGATTTCGGTCTAGGGGCTGGCACATTCAGTGAACTTTCCTATTATTTTTCCACTTCTCTTTTTTTCCTGTTTACCACCGCTGTGGTGTACATACTTGAAACCATTCACGTTGTCGATTCGACGGATGTGTTGTTTTGGGCCAATGCCGCCGTGTTTATCAGCATTGTTCGGTTAAGCTTTGTGTTGTTCATTACCAATAAATTGTTCAATTATATGGGCATTTCCAAGCTCCCCGCTTTTGCTGGCGCCGCGCTTTACGGTTTGTCCGGCATGTATTTCCGCCATACGGTTTATTGGGAGTTTTTTGCGGATGCCTATTTATGGCTGCCATTGCTCATTTTTGGTGTAGAAAAAATTTTTAGAGAACGGAAACCTGCTTGGTTCTTGATCGCCGTCTCCATTTCGTTGATCGATAATTTCTATTTCGCTTATATCAATTTTATACTCACAGCAATTTACATACTGGCACGCCTTTTCTTGCCTCTTGCCGAAAAAGAGCTATCGCGTTGGCGCGCTATCGCCATATTTTTCGCTACGGGATTACTTGGCTTTGGCATTAGCGCCATTTCTTTCATACCGGCAGTATACGCTTATTTAAACAATCATCGACCAGCTTTCCAACAGCAAATCGATTGGATCGACTTGACGGAGAACGTTCTTTTTACGAGCCGTTATATTGTCATTCCAGCAGTGTTCTTGCTATTTCTTGCGCTTCCGGCGCTTTACCGGTGCCGCTCGTTTCGCTTATTCGCTTTATTGACGTTGATTGGCACAGCATTTCACTTTAGTCCGCTTGTCGCCAGTCTTTTTAATGGCTTCTCCGCTCCGCAATACCGCTGGGAATATTTCATCGCGTTGATGATGGGTGGCGCCGTCGCAGTAGGATTGGAGCACTTAAGGCAAATCAAGTTGCGACAACTTGCGGCAGCATTAGTTTTCACGCTGCTCGCTTACGCTACCGCTATTGGCATCGACGAAAAATTTGAAGTGGACTCATGGCAAACTGTTTTTGTTTCCGTATCGCTCGTCGTCACCACATTATTGCTGGGCGCGGCCGTGCATTTTCAGCGGCAGCCGTTGTTTCACCACGTTCTTGCTGTCTATGTGCTTGCTTCTGCTATTGCATTTGCAAACCTATACCAAGTAGACGCGATTCTGGATACCGGTCACATTGAACGAGTCAACGAAGAGTTGCTTACCTCATCAGGCTACGACTCCCCTGAAATCAGAAGCTTATTGGAAACAATCCATTCGCAAGAAACCGATCCCATGTATCGCATCGATTGGATGGAAGGCATTCGCAATAATTCACCGATTGTCCAAGACTTTCGCGGCTTAAGTGCATACTCCAGCATTTTGAATAAAAACCTTTTGTATTTTTATTTAGTTGATTTAGAAATCGATATGGGCCGCGAAAGTGTCAGCCGTTATGCCTCTTTAGGCAATCGCGCCAATCTTCATAGCATGCTGCAAGGCAAGTACACGATTTTAACTAAAGGCGATTCGAATGTTCCTTATGGGTTTGAACAACTGACAGCTTCAGATAATTTTGTGGCCTATCGCAACTCCAACAACTTGCCTTTTGCACGCGCTGTTTCTGATCGTTTTTCCAAAAAAGACTTGGCCGATTCCCCGCCCATCGTTCGAGAACATGCGATGTTGCAGGGCGTTGTACTCGATGGCACCGACGACGGCCGAGCTGTGCCTGTTGTCGAAGAGCAGACACCATATTATCAACTCCAAGAACATAACGCTCGTTATCAAGATGGCACGCTGACTGTTTCAGAAGAAACCGGCGGGCTCAATTTATTGCGCAAAGACGCCGCGTTCACAGAGGGCGATTTGTATGTATCGTTTCACTTGGAAAATACCGCTCCAAGTGAAGGATTCAACTTGCAAGTTAATGGCTACGTTACAAGCCGCAAAGCCAACGACTCGATCTACCGCACGTATGTTGACGATTTGACCATTCGCATTCCGGCTGATGAGGTTATTCAACTTCGACTTCCGCATGGCGAATACCGCTTAACAGAACTTCAAGTGTTCGAAGAGCCGTACGAGGTGTTGAAGGTACAAGCTGAAAAACCGTCAAATGCATCAAATATCGAAATCGCTGGAAGTTCGGTAACGCTTGATTTTGACAACGTTGAACGAGATGAATTTCTATTGCTCAGCATTCCTTACGAACGTGGATGGCGCGCAACCGTGAACGGCGAAGGGGCCCAGGTGTTGAAAGCCAATTATGCATTTGTCGCTGTACCCCTTGAAGCAGGGATGAACAAAGTTGAACTGACTTATCGGCCGCCTTTTTTCAATTTGGCATTAATGATCAGCTTATTGTCAGCCTTAATCGCTCTTTTCTTTGTCTTCAGAAAGGGTCAGCCATTCCGCACACTGGAATAAGGCGTTTAGCAAAAAACCTTAGGGGAATAAAGTTTTTATATACTAACCCTACCAAGGAGGAATTCAGAATGGCAGAAGATAAATTCGAAAAAATTGATCGCGAGGTCGACCCCCAAGTACAAGAGAAACAGCCGGGTTCTGAAAGAGCCATGTCTCCTGAACCGATTTACGACGATAGCGATTATAAAGGCTCAGGCAAACTTACTGGCAAAACGGCTTTGATTACGGGCGGCGATAGCGGAATCGGGCGAGCTGTTGCGGTGGCGTTCGCTAAAGAAGGTGCGAATGTCGCGATTGCTTACCTAGATGAGCATGCAGACGCGGAGGATACCGTTAAAGCGATTGAATCGTATGGTGCAAAAGCATTCAAGTCGGCAACGGATATCGGCGATGTGGACAATTGCCATAAGCTCATTGACGATGTCATTGCCGAATTCGGCGGATTGAACATTCTCGTCAATAATGCAGGCAAGCAATTCCCACAAGATGATTTCTTGGCTATTACACCCGATCAATTGATGGAAACATTTGAAACGAATATATTCAGCATGTTTTATTTAACGCAAGCGGCGGTTCCTCATCTGCAAAAAGGCGATTCGATTATCAATACCTCGTCCGTTACGGCTTATCGCGGTTCTGCTGCACTAATCGATTATTCATCGACAAAAGGTGCGATTACGTCTTTCACACGCTCACTTTCACAAAATTTGGCCGACAAAGGCATCCGCGTTAATGCTGTTGCGCCAGGTCCGATCTGGACGCCGCTTATCCCGTCAACTTTCGGTGAGGAAAAAGTGGATCATCAAGGGGGCGATACCCCAATGGAACGTCGCGGACAGCCATCTGAGCTTGCGCCAGCGTATGTCTATTTCGCATCGAAAGATTCGACTTATGTGACTGGCCAAACAATCCATGTGAACGGCGGCGACTTTATCTCGTCGTAAGAGAAAGTCCTGAAATCTCTTATTTTCCGAAGCCCAGTTGTATATAGACCTTTTTATATTTCACAACCTTAAAAAAACGCTGAAGCTCAGGCTTCAGCGTTTTTTCACGTCTTCTTCAATAACTGGTGCATATAATAAAACTTCGATTGAATCGCTATAATGCGCAATCGGGCGCAAGTGATGCAAGTGCACAGGCAAAAACTGGGCCAGTGAATTTTTATGAATATCGCCCTCAACGTACCGGAGACGCCAAGGCGGATGGCGGATATCCAAGCGGTATAATTTTTCTTTCGGTTTCGTCCAAAGGCTATACCGTTCCGTCAACCACTTCTCTAAAGAGGTAGGTTCAATCACTGCCTTTTTCAGCTTATAGATCAATTCAAGACTTTCACTGGTGCTCGCTTTGCCTCTTGAATCACTTTTGAACACAACCCAATCCCCATGCTCTGCCATTTTGATCTGTGAATAACGGTAGGGCAAAAAACCGCCGAAGGAAGCAACTTGAACAGCGGTCCGGCTATTTGAATCCATTGAAAAAAAGTAGACGCCGCGCCGTTTTCCACATTTTACATACGTTCGAACATTTAGCTGCAAGAACGTCTGCATTCCCGGCATTACAGGCATGCCTCGAATATGTGTACCAATGGCCTTTAACAATACGGCGCTTACCCACGCTTTTCCTTCATATAAATCCAACTCCAATTCTTCTGGCAACCGCGACGCGAGCCAGTGTGCAGGTACTTGCCAATGCAAAAATAACACATCCTGCAATTGCTGCGACATGATCCAATTTGTCCTGTCCATATCTTTACTCCTTTGAAAAATCAAATGAGTTATTATTCAAGAACTGGATATATACGCATCCCTAATTCCCCATCAAACCTCTATTTTCTTGAAGGAAATTTTTCACCTGGATGCCCTCCGTCGTAGTCGGAATCGTTCCCTCCTGAGTTGAAGGAGCCCGTTCCTTCATTTTCATCATCTGTCTGTCCTTCATCTTCTTCGATAAAACCTGTAGGATGCCCTCCATCATAATCTTCATCATTATGACCTGCGTTAAAGCGAGCTTTTTGTTGTTTTTCATCACTTTGATGCACTTTATCATTTGACCGTTCTTCACCTTGTTCTGCAGAACCCCTTGGATGGCCCCCATCAAAATCTTCATCGTTATGGCCGGCATTAAACTGAGACTTCTGTTGTGCCTTTTCCTGGTCCATTCCTACGTTGCGCTCTTTATTGTCATAATCCATTTTTAAAGGCTCCTTTCTTTTCTTATTAATCATTTATTATCTGAATACCCTGACTATTGAAGTCGGAAACAGATTCAATAGCGCGTTGAAGTCTTTCCTACAAAAGTAATAAGTCGTGATCTTGCTTTTTCTTGCATCCCTCTATTACACGCCTGCCTAACGTTTCAGGTTGGCTTGAAAGGGTAAATGAACTTATAGACATATGGACTTACAAGGAGGAATACATGATGGCAAAAGTTTTAGCCGTTTTATCAGGCGGATATGCCGATGAAGAAAACGATTACGTAACTGGCTGGTGGGCCGAAGAATTATTCGCTCCCGCATTAGCTCTTGAAAAAGAAGGACATATTGTTGGTTTGGCTTCTCCCAAAGGCGGCAAGCCGATAGTCGATCCATTGAGCTTAAGCAAAGAATATGACCCAGAAGGCAAGTACAAGAAATTATACGAGTCTGGTATAGCGGATAAGACGACACCGCTTGTTGATGTCAAAGCAAGTGATTATGATGCGATCATGATTGTTGGCGGCCATGGGGCTATGTTCGATTTAGCCCATGACGAGGATTTGCACGCAATTATCAATATAGTGTATG
>JBFEIJ010000116.1:0-6574 GCA_041553775.1 Planococcus sp. (in: firmicutes) | reverse complement strand
GCGGTAAGAGAGGAATAGCCAATGTAAGACAACTTTCACAGCAAAAAAATACTAGGATGTGTATTTTGGTTTAGTGGTAGATAAAAAGAACTAGTTGTTAATTAAAACGAATTTATTTAATAGGATAATCAGGCTAAATACTTAAGGTGTATAAAAAAATATGATATTTTTTTGTAATAAGTGTAGATTGAACTATAAAAGTATGATATAAATAAATTATAATTATCTGAATTTTAAGAAACGAACCGAATTACATGTCTTTTTGCTTAAAAGGAGGGGAATTTTATGGGTAAAAAAACTCTGGTTTTGAAAATTGTCAAAAATTTAAGAATGCGAATTAAAATGATTTTATCAGTTTCACTAATGTCGGTAGCCATTGTCTGGATCCTCAATAGCTTCTTTTTAGTACCTGAATATGAAGCTATTACACAAATATTCATCGAAGAGCCAGCTCCCGCTATGCAATTGGCAAATGCTCCTGCAATCGATGCCATTCCGTCTCTTTCAAATACGTATAGCGTAATTGTCAGAAGTCCGGAAGTTTTGAAAAAAGTAATCATTGAAATGGAACTGGACACAACCATTGCAGAATTGCATGAACAGATTAAAGTTACGAAACCTGAAAATTCACAAGTACTGAACATTACGGTGGCAGGCAACGATAAAAACGAAGCAGCAGCCATTGCCAACGCGCTAGCGATTATCTTTATAGAAGAAATACCGAATTTGACACAAACGCCTGGAGCTACGATCATTTCTAGTGCATCTGCTGGACCTGAATCCACTTTATTTGAAGAAAACATGATTTTTAGTTTAGGCGTAGCAGGGGCGTTCGGTTTGATCGTCGGAATTCTATTGGCTTTCATTCTGGAGTTATTAAATACCGTTATTAAAACAGGAAAAAAGGAAAGGCAAACTTCAGCTTCAAGGCTGCAGACAGTGTTCAAATAAGCTTCAGCGGGGAACAGAGGTGAGTAGCATGTATGAGGTGATTTCCGTTCAGGATGGTTTACAGTGGCAGAAAGTGTTGGATTGTATGCAAATCGACGATATCCATTACACGACTCATTATTTTCTTAGCGCCCTGAGCTTAGATCCTGGTGAAGCGCTGTTGTTCTATTATTCTGATGAAGATGGCAGCGTCGCTTATCCGTATATCAAACGTAAAATTGAAGGTGAGATTCCTCGATACTTTGATATTACAACGCCTTTTGGCTATGGTGGGCCAGTCGTCCGGGCTAATGAAAATACGCAAGCATTGGTAACGGGATTTAGAGAAGTCTTCTCAAGTTACTGCAAGGAAGCGCGCATTATTGCCGAATACATTCGTTTTCACCCTGTGATTAACAATGCTGATTTTTTCAGAAATCATTTAAAACTTATACCACTCTACGAGACCTATACCATTGATTTGGTTAAAGCTATAAATATCCCTAAAAAAACTGAAAATGTAATCACGAAACACGGAAATATAGTCATAAAAAAACTTGGCACAATTCGTCACATGTTCGATTTTCTAGCGCTTTATTATTCGGAAGTCAGAAAGCGTGAAGAAGCAGACAGTTATTATTTTTTTACAGAGGATTATTTTGAAGCGCTTGTCAGCAACTTAGGGCAAGTCCTACATTTGTTCGGTGCATATCGCGACTCGAATCTCGTATCGGCCTGCTATATTTTGGCTGATGGAGACACGATCTATCATTATTTGGATGGCGCGATTGAAAATGAAGATAAAGCGGAAACGGCAAGAACCCTATTGCTTAAAATTGCGGAATGGGGAACTGAACACAATATGGCGTACTACCATTTAGGTGGGGATTTTAAAGTGGAGAACGTAAAAATCATTCCCATTAAAAAAAATTTAGCCAATACAGAGCCGTCCATGTTCTATATATGTGAAGAAATCCATAACGATCTCATCTTTAAACAATTAGTTAACCTAGAAGAATTGGATACGGAAAAACGTTATCGCAATGTTTAATGACTAAAAGTTATAAAAAATTTGGGAAAGCCAGGGAGGCTTATTTATGAGATACTTACAATATAAAGGGTTGATTGAAAGAGAATATAAGAAATCTTTAAAGCGAATTATGTATGATCTTTGTGTAGAAAAAGAATTGAATGCTTCTGAAGGAGCAAAGACATTGGGAATCGCTAAAGAAATATTCGTTTATTGGCGACACCATTACCGTTTTGAAAAAAAACAATTGCTATTTGATCAAACGGTGAAAGACTTAGACAATTTTCAAGAAGTTTATGCGGAAGATGTCAAAACCATAAATCTTCCTAACAATTCAGAAATAGAAAATGAGGAATCGATTCAAGATTTGGAAGAAGTGATTGTCCACTTGATCGATTATTATAAGTATTTGCATACTAAAAATTCTGACATGACGCTTGAAAATTCGAAACTGCCATTATTCGAATTTAGTCATAACGTAGTGGAACGGTATCGGATGGGAGATATTTCTGATGATTCTAAGTCCCATGATCATCACTTTAGACATTGATAGAACAGCATATAGACAAGGTGGAAACAAATGCAGGCATTTACAGAAAGAGCTATTGAAATTATTAAAAACATCCCTGAAGGCAAAGTGATGACTTACGGTCAAATTGCTGCATTAGCTGGGAGTCCTCGAGGGGCTAGGCAAGTTGCTCGGTTGTTGCATAGCATGAGCAATAAATATGGATTGCCTTGGCATCGCGTAGTGAATGTGACAGGTCAAATCGTAGTCAGCGATATGGAATCGCGTTTTGCACAACAGGCTTTTCTTGAGCAGGAAGATGTAAAAGTCGATTCTACTGGCAAAGTCGATTTACATCGATATCGCTTTGAAGTGCAACCATCAGCTATTCCTGAATAAGTACAAATTAGGAATAGCAAAATACATTAAAAAAGCTAAGCTTTGAACGGTTCATAGTTTAGTTTTCGAGCATGCGGGGTATAAAATCTCAGCATGCTTATTTTTTTAGGCATTACAGTTCGATAAAATAAAATGTTTACAAAACTCATATATGTCCTTACAGAAAGTAGGAGTTTATTTTGAAAAACAATAGAAAGCCGGTAATCGGCATTACAGCGAGAGTTGAAAAAGATGAAATGTATACACTTGATTCCGTTTATGGAAATGCGATTCTACAGGCAGGAGGACTTCCGCTTATTGTACCGATGGTCGATGAAGAGGATATCCCGGCATTGTGTGAACGATTGGATGGACTTATCGTTACAGGTGGAGGGGATATTAATCCGAGTATGTACGGAGAAGAGCCGCATCCGAAATTGGCAGAAGTTTACCCGGGAAGTGATTTTTATGAAAAAGAACTCATCCTTAATTTTTTGAAATTAGATAAACCGTTTATCGGGATGTGCCGAGGCTTGCAAATGCTGAATGTTTCTTTAGGCGGTACAAATTATCAAGATTTGGAAAGTCAATTTGAAGGAACGCTTTATCAGCATAAGCAACAGGGATTGAGAACCCATCGAACGCATTCCGTCACTTTAGAAGAAGATAGCGAACTCTTCAGCATCATGGGAGAGAAAAAATTTCGTGTAAATTCTTTTCATCATCAAGGGGTTAAAGATGTTTCCAAAGAATTGCGAGTTGCTGCGCGTGCTGCCGACGGCTTAGTTGAAGCACTTGAAAGCGATAATTATCAATTTGTCATGGGGATCCAATGGCACCCTGAAGAATTTGCAATGGCAGGCGATGAAGCCTCTAAAAAAATATTTGATCGCTTTGTAAAAGAATGTGCAATCGACAAAGAGCAAAATCAATAATCAACAGGCGTCCTCTTACTTAGGGCGCTTTTCTTTTGGAGTAAAATAGGTGAAGCGATCGCATACCAACGCTGTTTTAAGCTTCTGGAAAATGGTAAACTGAATTCATCCTAATAATTGGAGGTTTTGCAATTGACAGTTAAAGTTAATAATAAATTTATTAAAGACTTTGTGGATGCAAACGAAATATCTGCATTGGCAGATTTCGTGACAGCGTCGCATAAAAAAATTCATGAAAAAACAGGGGCGGGTGCCGAATTTTTGGGCTGGCTTGATTGGCCGTCGAATATGGACGAAGCTGAACTGAATCGTTTAGAGGAAGTTGCGGAAAAGTTGAAGAATGACGTGGACGTGCTTGTTGTTATCGGCATCGGTGGATCTTACCTTGGTACGAAAGCTGTTCAAGATTTATTGTTGCCGGCATTCAATAATGGCGGTACCGAAGTAATCTTTGCAGGCCAAAACATTAGCGGACGCTATTTAGAAGAATTGCTGTCTTATATTGAAGGGAAGAAAGTGGCACTGAACGTCATTTCCAAATCTGGAACAACGACAGAGCCGGCAATCGCGTTTAGGATTCTTCGGAAGTGGATGCAAGATGCATATGGCGAAGAAGCAGCAAACCGCATTATTGTCACAACCGACGAGTCAAAAGGCGCTCTTCGAAAAACAGCAGACAAAGCAGGGTATACGTCTTTCGTCATTCCAGATGATGTAGGCGGACGTTATTCAGTGTTCACATCAGTTGGTTTATTGCCTCTGGCAGTAGCAGGAGTGGATATCCGAGGGCTTTTGAAAGGTGCAGAATCAGCGGAGAAAACTTTAGCTAATGCAGATGTAATGGAGAACGATGCGTACCTTTATGCAGCTTACCGCCAAGTTCTAAACGCACGCGGTTATTCTGTAGAAGTGATGGCCAGTTTTGAACCGGCAATGGCGGGTATCAATGAATGGTGGAAGCAATTATTCGGTGAAAGTGAAGGGAAACAAGGAAAAGGTGTATTCCCGGCATCCGTCATCTATTCAACGGATCTGCATTCAATGGGTCAATATTTGCAAGACGGTCGCCGCATGCTCTTTGAAACAATGGTCAGTTTTACAGAAGATCAAAATCAAATCGACATTCCATTTGATGAAGAAGATGGCGATGGCTTGAACTATCTTGTTGAAAAATCCTTGCACGAAGTCAACCAGACAGCGATGGAAGCAACTGCTTTGGCGCATGCTGAAGGTGGCGTTCCGATTCTATCATTGGAAATACCGAAGCTCGACGCGCATAACGCGGGATATCTACTTTACTTTTTCATGAAGGCTTGTGCCATGAGCGCGTACCTTTCAGGTGTCAATCCATTTGATCAACCAGGCGTGGAGCAATATAAACAAAACATGTTCGAATTGCTTGGCAAACCGGGTTATGAAAAATAAAGCAAATAAAAAAACGGGAACTCATATGAACTGCACCGAAATTGTTAGACACAACTAACAATGGAGGTGCAGTTTTTCTATGGCGAAATTTACGGTTGAAGACAAGATAAGCATTGTTCGAAAATATTTAACTGGTCATGACTCGATGAATGAAATCGCTAAGCGGTATGGTGTAAACAGACAAGGATTCCGTGAATGGATTGAGCTGTACCAACACCACGGCGTAGAGGGATTGATGAAACGCTATACAAACTACACACCTGAGTTTAAGATGGACGTACTAAACTTTATGAACGATACCGGGGCGTCCCCTATGAAAGCAGCTGCTGTTTTCAATATTCCTTCCAGAACAACCGTGATGAAATGGGAGAAAGCACTTGATCAAAGTGGCATGGACGCCCTTATTCCAAAACAAAAGGGGCGTCCATCCATGAAAGAAAAATCCAAAAAACTTGTATCACCAAAGAAACCAACCGAATCACTTCAAGAAGAAGTTGAACGGCTGCGCATGGAGAATGCGTATTTAAAAAAGTTGAATGCCTTAGTGAAGGAAAAAGAACAGTCACAACGCAACTCAAAGCGCAAGTAATCTATGAGCTAAGGCATGATTTCAAGGTCGTTGACCTCATCAAGATAGCGTCCATTCCTAGAAGTACCTATTATTATTGGATTAAACACCACGCTCGTCCCGACAAATACAAAGAGGCAAAAGAAGCGATTGCCGTTATCTATCATGAACACAAGGGACGTTATGGACATCGGAATATCCAAATCGAATTAGGAAAAATAGGAATCCATCTGGATCCAAAAACGGTATTGAAATTGATGAAAGCAATCGGTCTCGCCTGCCGGGTCCGGATGAAGAAATACCGTTCCTATCGTGGCAACGTTGGAACGGCGGCACCGAATATCCTGAGCCGAGATTTCACAGCTGAAAAACCGAATCAAAAATGGGTGACCGATGTGACGGAGTTCTCTCTTTTCGGGCAAAAGCTCTATCTATCACCTGTACTGGACCTGTACAACAGCGAAATCATCGCTTACACCATCCAGAGCCGGCCGACGTATGACCTGGTTTCCACTATGCTTGAACAAGCCTTGAAACGCCTCGATCCCAAAGATGAGCTTGTGCTCCATTCGGATCAGGGCTGGCATTATCAGATGAAGAAATACCAGATGACATTGACCAACAGGAACGTCACCCAAAGCATGTCCCGTAAGGGGAATTGTCTCGACAACGCCGTGATCGAGAATTTCTTTGGCATCCTGAAGACGGAACTCCTCTACTTGCAGGAATTTGAAAGTCTCGAACACTTCCGCCAGGAACTGGATGACTATATGATTTACTACAATCAGAAACGAATGAAG
>JBFEIJ010000115.1:0-6764 GCA_041553775.1 Planococcus sp. (in: firmicutes) | reverse complement strand
TTTTCTCTTCTTTTTTATATACCCTTTGCGAATACCATAAAACGATATATTTTTCCATAGGACATCAGAAAATCCATAAAAAATAACCTTTGGCATGAACTGAATCATGCCACAGGTTATGAATGTGTTTATTAACCGATTGAACCTTCCATTTCGAACTTGATCAAACGGTTCATTTCTACCGCATATTCCATCGGTAATTCTTTCGTGAACGGTTCGATAAAGCCCATAACGATCATTTCAGTCGCTTCTTGCTCTGAAACGCCGCGGCTCATCAAGTAGAACAATTGCTCTTCAGATACTTTTGAAACTTTCGCTTCGTGCTCTAAAGAAACATTGTCGTTTAAGATTTCGTTGTACGGAATTGTATCCGAAGTCGACTGGTTGTCCATGATCAACGTATCACATTCAATGTTAGAACGTGCGCCGTCGGCTTTGCGGCCGAAGTGGACAATCCCGCGGTAGGAAACTTTCCCGCCTTGTTTCGAAATCGATTTAGAAACGATTGACGAAGACGTGTTTGGAGCCAAGTGAATCATTTTCGCTCCAGCATCCTGGTGCTGTCCTTTACCAGCGATAGCGATCGACAATGTCATGCCGCGTGCGCCTTCGCCTTTCAAGTAAACAGCTGGATATTTCATCGTCAATTTCGAACCGATGTTGCCATCGATCCATTCCATTGTACCGTTAGCATCCACAAATGCGCGTTTCGTTACAAGGTTATAGACGTTGTTCGCCCAGTTTTGAATCGTTGTGTAACGGCAATAAGCGTCTTTTTTCACGATGATTTCAACTACTGCAGAGTGCAATGAGTTTGTCGTGTAAACAGGTGCTGTACAGCCTTCTACGTAATGAACGCTTGCGCCTTCATCAACGATGATCAACGTACGTTCGAATTGGCCCATGTTTTCCGAGTTGATGCGGAAATAAGCTTGAAGCGGAGATTCCACTTTAATGCCTTTAGGGACATAGATGAACGATCCGCCAGACCATACGGCTGTATTCAAGGCTGCGAATTTATTGTCGGCAGCTGGAATAACTGACTGCCAGTATTCCTTGAATAGATCTTCGTTTTCACGAAGTGCAGCACCGGTATCTTTAAAGACGATCCCCATGTCTTCCAATTCCACTTTCATGTTGTGGTAAACAACTTCGGATTCATACTGTGCAGATACACCAGCAAGGTATTTCTGCTCAGCTTCTGGAATACCAAGTTTGTCGAATGTCGCTTTGATTTCTTCTGGAACTTCGTCCCATGAAGTTTGGCTTTGCTCAGATGGTTTTACGTAATACGTAATCTCATCAAAGTTCAACGAACCTAAATCGCCGCCCCATTGTGGCATTGGCATTGAATAAAACAATTTAAGAGCTTTCAACCGGGATTTTAGCATCCATTCCGGTTCTTCCTTAATTTTAGAAATTTCTCTGACGATATCTTCTGTCAAACCACGTTTTGATCTGAAAATCGAGACATCTTTGTCATGAAACCCATATTTATAATCGCCGATTTCTGGCATTTTCTTAGCCATCGCCGTTCCTCCGTTCTGTGTTACGATTTTTCTTCGCCTTGTACACCCTTTTCCATGGCTTTCCATGCAAGCGTCGCACATTTGATGCGCGCCGGGAATTGTGAAACTCCTTGAAGCGCTTCGATGTCGCCCAAGTCAATCGAATCATCATACTCTTTGCCGAGCATCATGTCTGAAAAAATGTGGGAAAGTTTTAACGCTTCGTCCACTTCTTTCCCTTTGACTGCCTGTGTCATCATTGAAGCTGAAGCCATAGAAATCGAGCAGCCTTCCCCATCGAATTTTGCATCTTTGACGATGCCGTCTTCGACTTGGAGCGTCAATAATATACGGTCTCCACAGGTTGGGTTATTCATCTCTATATTAACACTGTTTGTGTCGAGCGTACCTTTATTGCGCGGTGTTTTATAATGATCCATAATCACGCGACGGTAAAGTTGATCTAAGTTAGAAGACATCGTTAAAATACTCCTTTGCTGAACGCAGTCCTTCTACAAGACGGTCGATATCCGACTCGTCGTTGTATATATAGAAGCTTGCGCGGGCTGTGGCTGAAACGTCCAGCCATTTCATAAGCGGCTGTGCGCAATGGTGTCCAGCGCGAACAGCAATGCCGCTCATATCCAAGACCGTTGCAACGTCATGTGGATGGACATCGTTCAAATTGAACGTGACAATACCTGCCCGTTTTGCCGGATCTGTCGGACCGTAAATCTCAAGTCCTTCGATTTGGCTCATCTTGTCCATCGCATAAGCCGCCATTTTATGCTCGTGCTTTTCGATTTCGTTCAAACCGATTTCGTTTAAGAAATCGATTGCTGCACCTAAACCGACAGCTCCAGCAATAATTGGCGTACCGCCTTCGAATTTCCACGGAAGTTCTTTCCAAGTAGAATCATACAGGCCGACAAAATCAATCATTTCGCCACCGAATTCAGTTGGTTCCATTTCGTTCAGAAGGGCTTTCTTGCCGTATAATACACCGATGCCTGTCGGACCGACCATTTTATGGCCTGAAAATGCGAAGAAATCGCAGTCCAAATCTTGGACATCAATTTTCAAGTGAGGAGCAGCTTGTGCTCCGTCAACGACCATAACTGCGCCGACTTCGTGTGCGATTTGCGCAACTTCTTTTACGGGGTTCATCGTACCAAGGACGTTCGAAACGTAAACCATGGAAACGATTTTCGTCCGTTCGGTAATTGCAGCGCGAACTTGTTCCAATGAAATGGTGCCATCTTCTTCAAGTTCGATATATTTCAAGACAGCTCCGCGTTCTTTCGCTAGTTGCTGCCATGGAATGATGTTTGAATGATGCTCCATGTAAGTGATGACAATTTCATCGCCTTCTTCAACGTTTGCTCGGCCGTAGCTTTGAGCCACCAAATTGATGGCTGTTGTCGTACCGCGCAAGAAAATGATTTCTTCTGTCGATTTGGCATTGATGAACTTTTGCACTTTCTCACGAGCGCCTTCATATTTTTCTGTAGCGCGGTTGCCAAGTGTATGGACGCCACGATGGACGTTCGAGTTATCGAGCTCATAATAATTCTTCATCGCTTCGATCACTTGAACCGGCTTTTGAGAAGTGGCCGCACTGTCGAGATAAACAAGTGGGTGGCCATTTATTTCTTGGTTGAGAATCGGAAAATAGCTTTTAATCTCTTTAGATATCATTAGCGGACTTTCCTTTCGATAACCTCCGTCAATTGCTTTTTAACGCCTTCGATTGGCAATACGCGTACTACCGGTGCCAAGAAGCCGTGAATAACAAGACGTTCAGCTTCATGTTTTGAAATACCTCGGCTCATCAAATAGAACAATTGAAGCGGATCTACACGACCGACAGAAGCGGCGTGACCTGCTGTCACGTCATCTTCATCAATAAGAAGAATTGGGTTCGCATCTCCGCGCGCTTTCGGGCTAAGCATCAAGACACGAGATTCTTGCTCTGCGTTCGCTTTTGTAGCGCCATGTTCGATTTTGCCGATACCGTTGAAAATGGATGACGCTGAATCTTTCATAACGCCGTGCTTCAAGATTTGACCGTCTGAGTTTTTGCCCCAGTGGATTACTTGAGTTGTAAAGTTCTGTTTTTGTGAACCGCGTCCGACCACCACTGTTTTCGTGTCGCCGACAGAGTTGTCGCCAACCAAGAAAGTCGTGTTTTCAGAAATCGTATCGCTGTCGTTCATCATGCCAAGCGCCCATTCAATGCGCGCATCACGCTTCGCAACGCCGCGACGATTAACATAAGTTGTAAAGCCTTCTGCCAAAACATCAACCGCTCCGTAAGTTACTTGAGCGTTGTCTTCAGCAAATACTTCCGACACGATATTCGCTAGCCCTTTTGCTTGCGATACAGTTGAAATATACGTCTCAACATATGTCACTTGGCTGCTCGTGTCAGCAACCACTAAAGCGTGGTTGAACAATGAAGCATTTTCATCGTCATGGATGAAGATTACCTGTACAGGCTCTTCAACTACAACGTTTTTCGGAACGTATAGGAAAACTCCGCCGTTCAATAGCGCAGCATGAAGCGCCGTTAATTTATGCTCTTCAGCTTTCACTGCATCTGTCATGAAATATTTACTTACTAAATCCGCGTGTTCGCGAACAGCAGTGAAAATATCCGTCAAGATAACGCCTTTCGCTTTCAAGTCATCTGACAAAGAAACATACGCAGGCGTATTATTATGTTGGATATACAGGTTTTTCTGCTCAAGATCAACTAATGATTTCACTTCTTCAGGAAGCTCAGTCAATGAAGAATATGTTGAGCTTTCTGTCGAGTGGACTGGAAATTCTGTGAAGTTCCAGCTTGTGATTTTTGTTTTATCCGGTTTTGGCAAAGGCAATACTTCTGCCGCTGCCAGCGCCTGGACGCGCAAGTTTGTAAACTCTTCCGGTTCTGATTTAGAAGCCGAGAAGGAGCGCACGTCCTGCTCGGTCACTTGTAAGTTTGTTTCAACCGTCACGTTAGTCTCCCCTTCCAATTAAGCTTCTTGTCCTACAGTCTCGTCTTCGATGCCAAGTTCAGCTTTGATCCAATCATAGCCTTCAGCTTCCAATTTATGAGCAAGCTCTTTGCCGCCAGATTTAACAACGCGGCCTTGCATCATAACATGGACTTGGTCTGGTGTGATGTAGTTCAGCAAACGCTGGTAATGCGTGATAATCAGGCAGCCGAAGTTTTCGCCTTTCATCTGATTAACGCCATCAGATACTACTTTAAGTGCATCGATATCCAACCCGGAATCGATTTCATCTAAAATTGCGAATGTCGGTTTGATCATCATCATTTGTAGAATTTCATTGCGTTTCTTTTCGCCGCCTGAGAAACCTTCGTTCAAATAGCGTTGCGCCATTTCCTGGTCCATATCAAGCGTCTCCATCTTGCTGTCAAGTTCACGGATGAATTTCATCAATGAAATCTCTTCGCCTTCTTCGCGGCGTGCGTTGATTGCAGAACGCATAAAGTCAGCATTTGTAACGCCTGAGATTTCGCTCGGGTATTGCATGCCTAGGAATAGACCAGCACGTGCGCGCTCATCCACTTCCATTTCAAGAACGTCTTCCCCATCAAGCGTTACTGAACCTGATGTGATTTCATATTTAGGATGCCCCATGATTGCAGAAGCCAATGTTGACTTCCCAGTTCCGTTAGGTCCCATGACGGCATGAATTTCACCTGTATTAATTGTTAAGTCTACACCTTTTAAAATCTCTTTATCTTCGATTCTAACGTGCAAATCTTTAATGACCAAAGTTGACATGTAAATACCTCCATAAAGTTAATGTTGAATGGAATTCCATTCTTATTTAGTATCATTCTAATCTTACATGAAATAGCCTATTGTAGCAAATCTTTAAACTGACTCCCTTAAAGAGCGCTAATCAATTTAAAATACTGTATTTGCCCTAATTTCAAGAGGTTTTTTCTACTTCGAAGCCGCCAGTCACATTTTCAATAACTAATCGCTAAATGAGAAATATGCAAATAAAAAAACCGGCACTTTGCGGCGCCGGCCTTATTTCATCATCTATTATTGTGTATGTTTGTGTACTTGACGTTCCAGGCGCGCCGCTGCTTGTTGACCTTGCCGGTAATCCTGTTCTCTCCGTTGTTCCACTTCAATTATTTTGTCAGTGTTGTTTTGGTATTCGTTGATACCAAATCCGTGTACATCCCTAAAGGCTTGCTCCATTTTTTCTGTGTGTTCTAGACCATTTGAATCGATGGCTGTTCATCCCTTTCTGGTTTGATTTACTTGTTAAGTATACCCCATAAATTCCAGTTAAAACCCAGAATCTTGTAATTCATATAAAAATGGCTCTATCGGCTTATTAATTACCAGAAAATTCTAAACATAAATATACTCACTAATAGTTGATTCTGTTCCCAATAGATCGGCTAAAATTCGAGCTACGGACGCAATATGTGCGCCTACGGAATAAAAGTTATCGAATCGAAAACTGTGTCGTGTCAATCATTTTTTCATCTTAACGTTATGCATGCCAAACAGCATAAAAAAAGATCCGGCATATGCCGGACCTTTTGATTATTGGCTTACTTCGTTAAAGATGCTTGAAGCGTTAAGCTCTAGCTCTTCCAACAGAGCGTTGAACTTTTCATCCGCTTCTTGGAATTTAGCATTGGCTTCTTCAAAAGAAGCTTCTTTCGAAAGCTCTTCAACTTTCATGTCATACGACTCTTTAATAGAAGCTAATGCAGCTTCAATCTCTTCTTCTTGCGCTTCAAGCGTTTCAGGAACTTCGATTGCTTCAACTGCTGCTGCAGTTTCTTCAGCAGATGCTTTTGCTGCATCTTTCATTGCTTGCAGTTCATCGCCTTCAGGCAAAGCATCATCTGCTTGAGCATTTTCAAATGCATTCAAATCTCCATCCGTGCTATTGATCGTATTTGGTACGGTCATGTAAAAACGCATCATTTCTTGTTTCGCGTTGCTTGTTTCTTCTGTAGCTTCGCCTGTTTCTGGTGCTTCTTCTTTTGTGTCAGTAGTTTCCTCATTGCATGCTCCTAAGAACAATGCTGTTGAAAAACCGATAAGCAATAATTTTTTCATCCTTTATCTCTCCCTCTATAAATATTGATCTATCAACGGTTCGCACCGTTTTCAGGGTGCCAAAAATTTTTTTCTGGCCCTGTGGTAACCATTTATTTTTAAACCTGTGAATCTCTGGTAATGAAAGAATACGCTTCGCTGAAAC
>JBFEIJ010000114.1:0-6771 GCA_041553775.1 Planococcus sp. (in: firmicutes) | reverse complement strand
TGTATTGACGTTAGCAATATTATTACCGATGACATCGAGTTTCGTTTGGAAACCTTTCATACCTGAAATTCCTGAATACATTGAACGTAACATTTCGTTTTCCCCTTTCAAATACCGCTGGCTCTAATGGCTCAGACAGTTTCCGTACCTTCTGTTGAGAGTTTTTCAATACGCTGGATCGTGGTGATTGGAAGCTTTCGGTCAGTGTTTTTCAGCTCGAACGTCATTTCGCCATTCTTCATCGCAATCGCTTGAACGATGCCTTCGCCGGATTCCATCAGACCATTCACTTGTTGTTCCCAATAGACTTTCGTGCCGATCAAATTGGCATGGTCCGTGATTGATGTTGCGCCTTGATTGCCAACAAATTTATTCATCGTGGTGTTCAAGTTGGTTAATTGTTCCAAACTGCTGAACTGCGCCATCTGCCCAATAAACTCAGTATCTTTTAGCGGCTCAAGGGGATTTTGGTTTTTCATCTGTGTCACTAAAATTTTCAAGAAAGCGTCTTTGCCGAGCGCGCTATCCGCGCCGGTTTTTGCCGTTTGCGCCGATTGCAATGTTGTATTTTGTGCATTGCTGACATTCATCCAACCACCCCTTTCGTTCTCATGTTTTTTAAATCGTATAATCGACCGCCATCACATCGTTTATTGAAGAGCTTGAACGGACAATGCCCGAAGGCTCTTCAGCCGTTTGTTGATAACCGTTTTTAGAAGAAGATTGCTGTCTTTGCTGGCGCGCAAAACGCTGCTCTTGCTGGCCTTGTTGTTGACTCAGCGTTTGCCCCGCCTGTTGTTGCGTGGTAATTTCGATGCGGTCCACTTGGATGCCTTGCTGAACTAGCGAGTTTCGCAATTGATACACTTGCAACTCCAATGCTTCTTTTGCCATCGGTGTACTGGTCAAAATTTGAGCCGCGATTTTTCCATCGACGGTGCTCAGTCGAATATCTAAATGTCCAAGATGTTCCGGAAAAATGCTTACTTTCAATTGAGCGGTTTCGCCTGTACCTGTCAGTTTCGCAGAAGAGCTGATCACTCCGTTAAGATCATCCGCAAGATTTGAGAGGCGCACCGTTGGTGGTGGTGCAAGTGGTGCTTCTTGCCTTACTGGTGCGGGAGCAGCTTTCGTCGCTTCTGACGGATTTGTCGTTGCTAGCGGTGCAGCTTGATCGTTGTTCGTCTGCTCTAAAGTAACTGCGCTTAGCACTGGACTCGTTTGGTCAACTCTAATTGCCTCAAGTGACTTGATCACTGGCGCCGTTAAGGTTTGGTCGGTGTTCGCGGTTTCAAGCAATGTTGCAGTTCCGACTGATGTTTTTTCCATAGGTTTTTCGGCTGCTTCCATGCCCTTCGTACCCGTGAATTGCTCTAAATTCTTCTGTATGAATAAAGGCAATGGGGATATTTGCTTTTGATCTTTTGGCATTTCAAGTTCTTCTATCGATCCTGAGAACAATTTCAATAATTCTTGTGCACTGCTTTCCAATTTGGAAGCTGTTGCAATGCGCTGTGGTTCTGGCATTGTTTCTAACTTTTCGGTTGTTGCCAGGAGTAATGCAAGAACGTCATTGATTTTATTAGGGCTACTTAAAATATATTCTTTTTTGCTCCCCATAAAAATAGGGATATCGGCGAATTCTTTCGCGTTGACCTCGTTAAGTTCTTGTACCTTCTGAGCAATCTGTTGCACTAACTGCACCAGTTTTTCTTGAATAGGCGTTTCTGTCTTAAGCTCGGCTGACAATGCACTTGTCTGCATAAGGTGAGTCTGCTCGAAATTTATGCGAATCAGTTTTTTTTCCTGCGGTTTTTCGATTGTGTGTTGCTGATACACGGCCAATAATTGAACCAGTGATGCGATCAGCTCTTGTTGTTCAGGTTGGAGTTCTTCTGGCGGAAGCTGTTGTAATTCCGCGACAGCCGCTTCAATTTCGGCAAGCAATCCCGTGGTTTCTTGTTCCGGATTGCCGCTTTCTTCTTTGCTAACGGATGACAGCAATTTCAAGAATGCGCCTGCTTCTCCGATTCCTTCTGTTTTCGTTTTGGCAGCGGCATCGACAGTTTTCACCGGAATGGCGCTTGACAGCTTCAATAAGTCGATGGCGTTCACCTTCCTTCTGCGGTCGCCTGGTTGGTCCGGTGAAATCGCGTGCCAGCCAGTTCGTCAAAATAATTTTGTTCAGCTGTTTTGTTGTCATCGACGTATTGGGTATGCTTTCGCTGTTTGAGATTGTCCCAAGTCTTTTCTTCTTGCGATTTGAGCTGAAGCTGATTTTGGCTTCTCGCCACATTGGTTTGAAGCAGTTCAAGTTCGCGCTTTGACGCAAGCAATTGTTCTTGCAATTGATGAATGTAATTCACGAGCATGCGCAATTCGGAGATGTTCACTCCATCTTTTTGTTTTGCTTTTTTCAAGAGTTCAGCTTCGCTGATTTTCTTGTAAATTGCTTCATTGCGCTCGTGGCCTGCTTGTTGCTGTTTGATCGCATTCGCCATTTGGATCTGAGCCAAGTCTTTTTCGTTTTCTTTCAAATCGAGTATTTTCTGGAAACGGAAATTGAATTGTGTCAACAGTTACACTCCCCCAAATTGTGCTGATAATCTCTCTATGCTTTCATCAAGCTTGGCTTGTTCATAAACATCCTGCTGCAAATACTCTTTGATGTGCGGATGCGAGCGAATGGCGTCGTCGATTTCTTTGTTTGCGCCACTCTTGTACGCTCCGATATTGATAAGGTCCTCAGAGGCGTCATAGGCTGCTAGAAGCCTTTTAAATTCGCTAGCCGCCCTTCGGTGCTCCGGCGTGGTTACGTCGTGCATAACGCGGCTGACGCTCGCCATAATATTGATCGCTGGAAATTGTCCTTTTTGCGCAATTTTGCGGTCAAGAACGATGTGTCCATCGAGAATTCCGCGTACAGCATCAGCAATCGGTTCGTTCATATCGTCCCCATCGACAAGAACGGTATAAAATGCGGTGATCGATCCTTTGCTCGAAGTACCTGAGCGTTCAAGCAGCTTCGGCAATAACGCGAAAACGCTCGGCGTATACCCTTTGCTCGTCGGTGGTTCGCCGACTGCCAGACCGACTTCCCGCTGCGCCATGGCAAACCGCGTCACCGAGTCCATCATGAGCATGACGTTTTTGCCTTGGTCTCGGAAGTATTCGGCAATCGCCGTAGCCGTCAAAGCGCCTTTGATGCGCTGAAGCGGCGTCTGATCCGACGTCGCCGCAATAACGACCGATTTTTTCAACCCTTCAGGTCCAAGATCGCGCTCGATAAAATCGCGAACTTCCCTGCCCCGCTCGCCGATCAACGCAATTACATTGACGTCGGCTTCCGTATTGCGGGCGATCATGCCGAGCAGCGTACTTTTACCGACGCCGCTTCCGGCAAAAACGCCGATGCGCTGACCTTGTCCTACCGTCAACAGGCCATCAATCGCACGTACACCCACTTCAAGCGGCTTTGTAATACGCGGGCGTTTTAACGGATTGGGTGGCAAATTATTTGTCGAGTATTTCATCAAGCCAGAAGGCAATGCCGTTTCATCTAGTGGCCGGCCCGTGCCGTCGAGTATTTTTCCTAAAATGGACGGTCCGACTTTAATTTGCAGCGGCACGCCGGTTGCTACGACGAGACAGCCCGGTCCGACTTGCGACAAGTCCTGCAGCGGCATCAACAAAATCTTGTTTTCCTTGAACCCAACGACTTCTGCTTCAATCGGCCGTTCGTAATGATTCGGATACAACAGGCAAAGTTCCCCGATTTTGGCGTACGGACCTTTTGATTCAATCGTCAAGCCAATGACTTGAACAACTTTTCCGTGCTTTTTCACCGGTTCCATTTCTTCAATCAATTCCAAGTATTTATCCGTTTGAAGGTTCATAAACTGTTTTCTCCTCACAGAAAGCGAGCATTTGCCGTTTGATTTCTTTTAATTGACTATCAACCGTGACATCGTAGGAACCGCTGGACGTATGAATCATACAGCCGCCTTTAGACAAATTGATGACCGGTACAAGCCTCAACTCTGAATCCGGTCGTACATAGGTTTTTAATTCATCAAAATAGGGTAAAAGAATTCGGTAGTCTTCAAGCGATACTTGCAGAACGACGTCTTCCGCTTCTTCGACGCGCTTTAACGCCCGTTGCACAATCGTCAACAATTGACTGTCGTCTTGCTTTAATTCGTTTTTCAGTATTTTTTCGGCAATTCGAACGCTGAGCGACAATAAAAACGGTTCAGCATCTTGAACGATTTTCACTTTTTCTTGATATGCGGTCTCGATCAATTGCTGCACGTCTTCTCTTGCCTGTTGAAATTCATGTTGTGCTCTTTCTACGCCTTTTTCGTATCCAGTTTGGAACCCGTTTTCGGCTGCTTCTTCCGCTAAACGCTGCGCTTCGGCTTGTTGGCGAGCGTTTTGCTGCAAACTTTCGATGTCTGCTTGTGCGGCATCTCGTTCTTCTTGCAATTGACGCACGAGGTCATCTCGTTGGGCTTGCAATTGATTCACTTCTTGTTGAAGTGAATGTTTTCGCTGTCCCAAATCGATGTCATTGCCTAAAATCGTCATCGGCTTGGCTTCGATTTTTTTCGTGCCGATGATTTTTCGGTTGCTCAGTTGAGAATGCTCTGATCGAATGAGATTAGACAACCATTTCCTCTCCTTCACCACGCGCTACTGAAATTTCCCCTTGTTCTTCTAGGTCGCGAACAATCGCCACAATATTCGTTTGTGCCGTTTCGACGTCTTTCAGCTTCACTGGACCCATCAATTCGATTTCCTCTTTAATGTCTTCCGCACGACGCGTCGAAAGGTTGCTGTAAATGCTATCTTTCACTTCGTCGTTAGCCACCTTCAATGCGTAGATCAAGTCAGCGTTATCCACTTCTCGGATAATGCGTTGAATCGTTCGTGCATCAAGCAAGACAATATCTTCGAAGACGAACATAAGCTTCTTGATCTCTTCAACGAGGTTCGGCGATTCCAACGCTAGCTCTGCAAGAATCGATTTCTCGGTACTGCGGTCTACTCGACGCAGCACGTTGACAATCGACTCCACTCCGCCCGTGGCCGTGTAATCACTTGAACCGGTCGCTGATAACTTGCGTTCGAGAATCTGCTCGACTTGGCGAATGACTTCCGGGGAGGTACTCTCCATCAATGCGATGCGTTTCGCCACTTCCGCCTGTTTGCTTGGTGCTAATTGGGATAAGATTTGCGACGATTGTTCCGGCTCCAAATAAGACAGCACCAATGCAATCGTTTGGGAATGTTCATTTTGCAAAATGGTCAATATTTGGTTCGGATCTGCTTTTCTTGCGAAACTAAACGGTTTGATCTCCAGCTTGCTGGACAAGCGGCCAATCGTTTCCAACGACCGCTCTTTTCCTAAAGCTTGTTCCAATATGCTTTTCGCGTATTCCAAGCCGCCTTCATTCATAAAATCCTGCGCCAGCATCATGTCATAAAATTCGGTCATCACGTCTTCACTCTGACTGCTTTTTAATTTGCGTACATTTGAAATTTCAAGCGTCAGCTCGTCAATTTCGGATTCACTAAGCTGTTTAAACGCTGCGACGGAAACTTCAGGTCCGAGGCCAACCAATAATACCGCTACTTTCTGTACCCCAGTCAGTTCTTTCTCTTGTTGTTTAGGCACGTGCTACCCTCCTATTCATCAGCCATCCAGGAACGCAGTAATTTTGCAAAGTCTTCCGGCCGTTCTTGTGCAAGTTTTTCAATCGTTTTTCTTTTCGGATTTGACTTTGGTGTCAATTCTTCCAAATTGATTTCTTCAATGTCGTTGATCCGGGTGCCTTCAAGCGGCTTATCGTACATCGCAAAATCGATTTCTTCTTCGTATTCTTCCCGTTTGCCTCTACGTATCAATGCAAAAATAATAATTCCAAGGATTAAAGCCGCTAAACTGCCGCCAATAATCCATAACAAACCAGTTGGCAACAACGTCCACCAGTTTTGAATTGGCGGTGTTTCTTCAATCGGCTGCTTGCCTTTAAACTCTGTGGCGAAAACGGAAATACGATTATCCAAATCTTCTTGCGTGATGTCATCCCCGTTCATACTTAACGAGGCAGCTACCGTATTGCTCAATAAATTCCGGATATCTGTGATCGTCTCGGGTGTTAAACTGCCAGGATTTTCAGCAATCGGCGGTTCCACACCAACGTTGATCGTAATGTCATCGATCACATACGGACTCATTTCGATTTGTTTATTGATGCGATTGACTTCGCGGTTGATGCGTTCTTCCGTGCGTTCAGACTCACTCGATCCTCCACCGCCGGCTGCTTCGTAATTCGCAATTTCCGCTTCCCCTACTCCAGCAGCGTCAATCATGGCAGCGCCTTCACTGCTAAACGTTTCAACGATCCGTTCCACACTTAAGTCGATGCCTTCGCCAGTTTCTGTATTGACGGGTTCAATCAGTTTTTCTTCTCGCTTTTCTTTTGTGAAGTCCATGCTGGTCATCACGGAAACGACCACTTTATCGTGGCCCATCGTCATGCCGAGCATTTGCTGCAATTGGCGTTGAATGTCTTTTTCGACATCTTTTTGAATTTCCCGCTGTTGTTGATAGACCGACAAAGTCGTATCCACTTGATCTTCTTCAAGCGACTCAAAAACTTGCCCGTTTTGATTCATGATGACGATTTGATCCGCAGGCAAGCTTGGCACACTTTTACTGATTAAATGATACAAGCCGTTAATTTCTTTTTGATCAAGCTGAAATGC
>JBFEIJ010000113.1:0-6776 GCA_041553775.1 Planococcus sp. (in: firmicutes) | reverse complement strand
TTTGGCACCTTGCAGCGATATATGATCTGGCTGTGCCGCGACAAGCTGCATGGAAAGTGAATGTAGAAGGCACTGGAAATGTGAACACATTCATAATGACGCTGCCAAAGCTTCAGCGCTATATGTATTTCAGCACTGCTTATGTAGCAGGTGCAAGACAAGGCATATTATACGAAAATGAATTGATCCGTCCAGATAAATTCAAAAACTACTATGAAGAAACCAAATTCGAAGCGGAAGTTCTTACAGAAAAGCTCAAGCCCCGAGTACCCCTTACCATTATTCGTCCAGGCATTGTCAGAGGGCATTCTCATACAGGTGAAACAGTTAAGTTTGATGGACCTTATTTTTTCTTGAACATGATTGATAAAGTACGGAAACTGCCATTCATTCCATATCTCGGTCGCTCAACAGCATTTATTAATGTTGTGCCAATCGACTACATATTAGACGCTAGCATATTCTTGAGCAAGCTGCCGGAAGCTGAAGGGAAAACTGTGCATTTAACCGATCCGAACCCGCATCCAGTTGAAGAAGTGTATCGAAAAATGGTTAGTGAAATGACTGGAAAAATGCCGAAATCCCGAATTCCACATCGATTGGCTGAATGGTCATTATCAATTTCGCCAATTCGTAAATTCCTTGGCGTGGAAAAGGAAACTTTGGATTATTTGACTTGGGAAGCATCATTTGACACCAAACAAGCGCAATCTTTACTGAGCGGAAGCGGCATCCGGTGCGCTGATTTTTTGGAATCGATGCCAGGAATGGTCCGGTTTTATGAACTGCACAAATCGGACAAAAAATACCAAATTGACATACGCTAATGTTTTACAACAATCGAAACAATGTTATAATAATATTACAACTCAATACACTTTGACGTTCAGTCAAGGGGGAGTAGCTTTAGGGAAACCTATTTCATAATCGTCAATACATGGTTAGTTACCATCGGTTATGATAGCGATTTAATTTGCTTAGCGAGACCTTTGCCTTTATTTAGGCAGGGGTCTTTTTTGCGGGCTCAAAACAGGAGGAGAAACAATGGAAGCAGTATTATTGGAATATGCATGGGTCTTACTGGTGTTAGTAGGGCTAGAAGGTTTGCTAGCAGCAGACAATGCTGTCGTAATGGCGGTTATGGTAAAACACTTGCCAAAAGATCAACAAAAGAAAGCTTTGTTCTACGGTTTACTCGGAGCATTCGTGTTCCGTTTCGCAGCGTTATTCATGATCACGTTATTAGTTAATATTTGGCAGATCCAAGCATTAGGTGCTGCGTACTTGCTATTTATTTCGGTTAAGAGCATTTACGATCAGCGTAAAGGAGAAAGCGATCAGAGTCTTGATGAAGAAAAGGCTCCGAAAAAAGGTTCAGGTTTCTGGATGACTGTGTTAAAAGTTGAATTGGCCGACATCGCCTTTGCAATCGACTCGATGTTAGCAGCTGTTGCGTTAGCTGTGACATTGCCACATTTGAACGTTTTCGGAATTAACGACATTGGTGGCATCAACTCTGGCCAATTTGTTGTTATGCTTGCCGGTGGTTTGATGGGTGTTATCATCATGCGTTTTGCGGCTCATAAATTTGTACAATTGCTTGAAAAATACCCGCAACTGGAAACAGCAGCGTTTGTTATCGTTGGTTGGGTAGGGGTTAAGCTTCTTGTCATGACATTGGCACATGAAAATGTCGGCATCTTACCGCATGATTTCCCGCATGAAACGCCATGGACTATTACGTTCTGGTCAGTATTGGTTGGAATTGTTGTAGTAGGCGGAATTTTAGGAGTACGACAAAACAAGCAAGAAAACGCATAACAATAAAATTTTTTAAAATGAGCCACCGATTTTTCCATGAAAATGGGAAAATCGGTGGCTTTTCACGTAAATTTTCACGTCACGGACATAAACCTGTGACAATGATCGAATACCTATAGCATAAGCAGTTATCTTCTTTTCTTTTACAATATTTGTCGGTACAATCATCTATAGTAGCGTTGAGTGAGAAAAGAGGTGATGAGCATGCTGATAACGGCAATTGTCGGTATATTTGGCCGCAATGTTAAAAGTACAGCTGAAGAATTAGTGTTGTTGGCACAACAAGAAAATGCGGCTGCACTTGAAGAGCTGTTGAAATCATATGCGCCATTCATGAAAAAAACTGCTTCTCAAGTTTGTAAGCGTTATATCAGCAGCAGCGACGATGAATACAGCATCGCGTTGTCCGCATTCCACGAAGCGGTGCTCGGATACGAAGAAGGAAAAAATGCTTCGTTTCTTACATTTGCCCATTTGATTATCCGGCGGCGCATTATTGATTGGATTCGCAAAGAAAACAAACTTATTGAATTCACGAATGAACCTTCGGCATCTTTTGATCAACAAACAGCTTCTGTTGGCGCTGAAGCAGAACATTCCATAAAATTTTACCGAGATAAAGAGCAAGCTGAAAATCGCCAAGAAGAAATTACGAACTACCAAAAAATGCTAGAACCGTACGGACTCGATTTTCAACAATTGGTTAAAGTCTCTCCTGCACACGAAGATGCAAGGCAATCGTGTATGCAAATTGCTCAATTGATAGCTGAAACCGATGAGTATTTTCAGTTTTTGATTGAAAGGAAAAAATTGCCCATAAAAGAAATTGAAAAACTTGTCCGGGTATCGCGAAAAACGATTGAACGCAATAGAAAATACATAATTGCAATGACGCTATTGATTAGCAGCGATTTGTATTATTTAAAAGATTATTTAAAGGAGCGATTACGTTGAAAAGAGTCCAAAAAGGATTATACATGGAAGAAAAAAACAATCGCTCCGTTTTTCTACTAGCAAATGGCCGTTTTGTAGAGGGGCATCCTGCATCATCTCTTTCTATTGGAGAAGAGGGGGAATTCTACCCGTTGGAAAAACAAAACAATTTGCGCTGGCAGCCTATATATGCACCTTCAATTGCATTCATTGCGATGATTATGTTGTTTTTCAGCGCGCTATTGCCATCGGAACATACCTTTGCCTATATTCAGTTGGAAATGGATTCAAACATTGAATTTGGCGTGGATGAAATGAATCGAGTCGTCTCTATTAGAAATCTTGATGAAGACAGCCAACAATTTATCGACAAACTTGGTGATTGGAAAGGCGAAGACTTGGATAAATTGATTGCGCGTTCTATCGCTATTTCCTCAGAAGAAGCCATTAAACTAATGACAATCACAACAACTATCGACCGCAGCACTGAAACTAGGGAATTAGACTTGGATCAATTGGTTTTAAAAGCCAGTACAGCTGCGATTAATCAAAATGTGAATATTCGCTTGAAAAAAGCGACGTTTTCCCAACGCGAAAAATCAATTGAAGAAAATATTCCCGTTGGCCAGAAAGTGGAACATTTCATATCCATTATTAACGGAGACAAGTCAAAATCGATTAACGATGCTAAAACTAAAGCAGATAATTACATCAAAGCATTGAAAACAAAAAATATACCATCTTCTTCTCCTGTAAGCGATCAAGTTAATAAGGATCCAAAATTGGATAAATCCAATAAAGTCAAACAGGTTGAAAAAAGTAAAGTGGAGAAAAAATAGCTAAAACCAGTTGAAAAAGAAGAAACGTTAAAAAAATCGAATAAAACTGAAAAGGCGGATGCACCACCTAAAGCTGATAAGCTAAAATCGAATGTGAAAACACCGAAAGTAAATACAGAAGAAAAAAACAAAGATACAAACAAAGCAACAAGTAAAACAACAAACAAAGCAACAAGTAAAACAACAAACAAAGCAACAAGTAAAGTAATAACTAATGAAACGAAAAACAAACAAAAACTGGAAGTCGAAATTCCATCGAAGAAGCTACCTGCAGAAAAGGCAAGCAAAAATAAAACACAATTAAGTAGCAAAGCTAAAAAGAAAGACGAAAAAGTGAAACAGAAATTGCCTGACACTTCAATAGCTCAATCCCCCAAAAAAGAGAAAACCGCAACATCAAAACCAAGAAAACCAATAAAAGGCGAAGTGCGCCAAAATCAAATTCACCAAGAAAAATCGGATAAAACAGGGATTGAAAATAGTGAAAGTGATAAGAAAAAAGAGCAGGAGTAAATCTTCTGCTCTTTTTAAATGGAAGAAATCTGATTAGCCCTTTCTTTTTACCTTTTCTTTTCATAGAATAAGAAGAGGATAATGTGGCCGAAAGGAAATGAACAACATGAACAATGCGTTCAAAAAAATTAGAAACTTAACACCGGCCCAAGCAATTGTGTCTTATTACTTTGCAGCAATCGCCATTTCTTTTTTGCTGCTGAAACTTCCGAATGTCCATCAGCAAGGCGTGCAGCTGTCTCTTATGGATACACTGTTTACAGCCATCAGCGCCGTAAGTGTCACCGGACTGACTGTCGTCAATGTTTCCGAAACCTATTCAGTGTTCGGCATCGTCATTCTCATGTTTATTTTGCAGCTTGGCGGAATTGGTATCATGTCAATAGGTACGTTTTTTTGGTTGCTCGTCGGGAAACGAATCGGTTTGCGTGAACGGCAATTGATCATGGCAGATCATAACCAATTCAATATGTCGGGTGTTGTGAAGCTGATCCGCGAAATCATCAAGATTTTACTGGTGATTGAATTGTTTGGAGCAATTATTTTAACGTCTTATTTCACTCAGTTTTATAACACATTTAGCGAAGCGCTGCTTCAAGGAGTTTTCGCATCGGTATCCGCAACGACAAATGGGGGCTTTGATATTACCGGCAGTTCCTTAGCGCCTTATTTTAATGATTATTTTGTCCAAATCATTACCATGATTTTGATCATTCTCGGAGCGATCGGTTTCCCGGTGTTAATCGAGTTAAAAGAATTCTTGTCCAATAAAAACAAGAATTTCCGCTTTTCATTGTTTACAAAAATTACGACAAGCACATTTGCGATTTTGCTTGTGATTGGCAGCATCGGGAATTTGTTTTTGGAGTATTTTAATGCATTCGCAGGCATGTCTTGGCATGAAAAGGTATTCGCTTCCATCTTTCATTCGGTTTCTTCCCGCTCAGGCGGATTGACGACAATGGACATTACGGCATTTAGCGACGCTACAGATGTCTTTATGAGTGCATTGATGTTCATCGGTGCCTCACCAAGTTCGGTTGGTGGCGGAATCCGCACAACGACGCTGGCGATAGCCGTTTTGTTTTTGATCAATTTTGCAAAAGGCAAAAACAGCATTCAAATATTCAGCCGGGAAATAGAGTTGATCGATGTCTTCCGGGCATTTGCCGTCATTATTTTAGCTGGGTTCATGGTTCTTGTAGCGACTGTGGCATTGCTGATTTCTGAGCCGCATGCAACTGCAGTCGAGATACTTTTTGAAATCACCTCAGCTTTCGGAACGTGTGGCATGTCTCTTGGCATAACTGATGATTTGTCCAATTTCGGCAAAGTCGTCGTCATGCTCTTGATGTTCATTGGACGCGTCGGATTGATTTCCTTCCTCTTTACTATAGGAGGAAAGACAGACCCAACCAAATATCATTTCCCGAAAGAGCGTGTTATTATCGGTTAATGAAAAGGCTAGGTTGAACAACCGTGTCTTTTTCTTAGAAAAAGAATATAATTGTTTTACAAAGATCTTTAAACCGGAAATGAGTGGATAGTATGAATGAAGATGTGAAGCAATCATTAAAGCTTTTTATCGTTTTGTCACGAGCGCATAAAGCAATTACTGAACAAACCAACCAATTTTTTCAGGCACATGGAGTAAACCCCACTGAATTTGCTGTACTGGAACTTCTTTATCATAAAGGGCAGCAGCCGTTGCAGAAAATTGGCGGCAAAATTTTATTGGCGAGTGGCTCTATCACTTACGTCATCGATAAACTCGAAAAACGCGGCTTTATCACGCGAGTGAATTGTCCAACCGATCGACGCATTACATATGCAGCGATTTCACCAGCTGGTGAAGAGTTCATGAGAGATATTTTCCCGGAACATGAAAAAAACTTGCATGAGTTGACCAATTCGTTGACGAGCGAAGAAAAAGATCAAGCAATCGAGCTGATGAAGAAGTTGGGATTGTCGATAAAAGACCTTTCTTATTGATTGTGATGGACAATAGTGAAATAAAATAATGCAAAAAAGGCGCAGCGGATAGTTCACCCGTTGCGCCTTTTTGTTTACGGGCGGTCGATCGTTCCACCCATGTCTATGAAATCTGCAGTTGCGTTCGCTGTTGCGTTGTCAAAAATGGTTAACCGCACGATCAACTTTTCTTTCTCGTAGACCACTCCAGTGACTTTCCCTTCGGATGTCGGAATCTCGTATGCGACCGAGTTGAGAAACTTCACACCTTGAGGAGCTGCTGCTTCGGTCATCTCTGCGTCAGGATTTGAGGCGGTGAGCGTTTCGATTAGGGCAGCTTCGGCTTGTTCAAATTCAATCGCATCTGTAGTGAAGGTTTCAATGCGCATAAAAACAGATGAATCTTGTTCCCAAAGCAAAGCATCTTTACCGGGCTCTTCAGCTTCTAATTGGAAGCCTGGCAGGACATACATGTCATAGAATTGTTCATCGCTTTCTATTAGCTGACCAGTCGTTTCCGCCTTTGAAGGTTCTTCTTCGACGATTCCAGATTCATCCGTTTCAACAGGTGTATCTGTTGGTTCTTCAGGAGAAGGCTGCTCGGTATCAGTTGGCTGTTGTTCGGTTTCAACTGTTCCGCAAGCAGCTAACAAGCCGGCTAGCATAAAGGCCGGTAATGCCAAAAAAAATTTTTTAGAC
>JBFEIJ010000112.1:0-6794 GCA_041553775.1 Planococcus sp. (in: firmicutes) | reverse complement strand
TTTTCGTTTCGCCGTAGACCAATAGAGGTGCTGCAACTGCTTCTCCGCTTTCTTTGCTGAAACGGATGGCTTTTTGCATAAATTGACCTTGTTCGTGCGTGTATTCAACATCCGGCAACAAAAGATCCATTTTGCCGAGATTGGATGAAACTTCTCCGCTCAATGGCAAATGCGACGGAATGTAGATTTCCACGTTGCCTGCCAAAGTTTTCGCTTCCACTTTGCGTGCATCTTTGCAGCGGGAAGTGACCACTATATTGCCATTCAATGATTTTGCTTCGGCTTTTTGGATATCGCCGTCCACATAAATGCGGCCATTCAAGGTTTCGGTTTCCAAATCTTTGCCCGTCACTTCTTGCACTTGGATCGGACCATTTGCCGTCTCCAATTCCGCTGAATCGAATACGACATTTTTCATGTCGATTTTTCCGTTTGCCGTTTTAACTTTCAAGATTGCGGTATCGATGCGCTTGATGGCAAAGCCTCCATTGAATAGGCGTGCTGTGATGTGTTCATACGATTTTTCTGGAACATACAATACCACATTCACTTGTGTTGTTTTCATGTCGCTGATGATGCGCAATTTCTGCCCATCGGCGATAAAGACGAATTTATCGAGAAAATCTTCTTTCGCCTGCGTTTCCGATTCTGCCCGGTATGCTTTAACGCTGCATTCCGCACGAATCGAATCATCTTGTGAAGGGAAAATTTCCAATTGGCCATTTGCAATGTCCGCGATGATGTTCGTGACATCCAAATTCTCTTGACGGAATGTATGATGGAATTGCAGCGCTTCGCCGAATGGCGAGTCGAATTCCATCGTTTTTAATTTACCGACTGAGCTTTGCATAAATTCCATCATGCGGTCGCTCAATTGGTTCAAGTCTTTTGAAACGTTTTTCGAAAAATCTTTCGTGAAATCATGAGAGAAATCCTTTGAAATTTTCTTCACCATGTCTTCTGGTCTGAAGAAGCCACGTCTGCCGCGTTTTTCGCGGTAATCTTCACGGCTGTATGAATCGTTGCGTGATGCTTGGCTTCCGCCGCCATCAATTGCCTTTAATAGTTCCACTGCTTCTCTCGCCGAAATCGTGCCATTCTCCACCATGTCCAAAATGCGTTCTTTTTCGCTTTGCATGTGTTGCGGCCTCCTCATAATCGGTTTCGTGAAAAGCTGAAGCTAAACCTAAACCGAAATTAATATCCTACTGTATGATACGTCTTAACTTTCAAGAAGTTTCATTTCGCTGTTTTTTTCTTGCGTGTAGCCTTCGTCATTAATGTGTCCATCCGTGCGCGATCGCGCTCAAGAATAGGCTTCAAATACTTGCCGGTATAAGAATTTTTCACATTAGCGATTTCTTCTGGCGTTCCTGTTGCCAGAATGGTCCCGCCTTTGTCCCCGCCTTCAGGTCCTAAATCGATCAGATGGTCTGCTGTCTTGATCACATCCAAATTGTGCTCGATGGTCAATACCGTATCACCATTATCGACAAGACGTTGAAGAACTTTCAACAAACGTGAAATGTCGTCTGCGTGAAGACCGGTTGTCGGTTCATCCAAGATGTAGAACGATTTCCCGTTCGAGCGTTTGTGAAGCTCTGAAGCTAGTTTCACTCGCTGCGCTTCGCCACCCGACAATGTGGTCGCCGGTTGTCCCAATGTGATATAGCCTAAGCCCACATCGACGATGGTCTTCAACTTGCGGTTGATCTTTGGAATGTTTTCAAAGAATGCGTAAGCATCTTCCACTGTCATTGCCAAAACATCTGCAATGTTCGTATCTTTGTATTTCACTTCCAGCGTTTCCCGGTTATACCGTTTGCCATGACATACTTCACACGGCACGTAGACATCCGGCAGGAAATGCATTTCTATTTTAATGATACCATCTCCACGGCACGCTTCACAGCGTCCGCCCTTGACATTGAAACTGAAACGCCCTTTTTTGTATCCGCGCACTTTCGCTTCGTTCGTTGAAGCATACACGTCTCGGATATCATCGAATACGCCTGTATAAGTTGCAGGGTTCGATCTAGGGGTTCTGCCAATTGGCGACTGATCAATTTCAATGACTTTTTCCAGTTCTTCAATGCCTTCAACAGATACATGATGCCCCGGCTTCGCTTTTGCTCGGTTCAATTTATGAGCCAATGATTTATATAGAATTTCATTGATCAATGTACTTTTCCCTGAACCTGAAACCCCTGTAACCGCTGTGAAAAGTCCTAATGGAATATCAACATCCACATGCTTCAAATTATTTTGGCTAGCTCCACGGATTGAAATCATACGTCCATCAGCTGTTCGACGCTCAGCCGGCAACGGGATGAACTTTTTGCCGCTCAAATATTGGCCCGTCAATGACTTCCTGCTTTTCATCACTTTTTGCGGCGTGCCTGCGGCGATAATTTCACCACCATGTACACCAGCACCTGGTCCGACATCAATCAAATAATCGGCGGCAAGCATCGTATCTTCATCGTGTTCGACGACAATCAATGTGTTGCCGATATCGCGCATATTTTTCAGTGTGCTAATCAATCGATCATTATCACGTTGATGCAAGCCGATCGAAGGCTCATCCAAAATATAAAGAACACCTGTAAGACGCGAGCCGATTTGCGTCGCCAATCGGATTCGCTGCGCTTCGCCTCCGGACAATGTCCCGGAAGCCCGGTTTAACGTCAAATAATCCAAACCGACGTTTATCAAAAAGCCGACCCGTTCCCGAATTTCGCGTAGGATCAGATTCGCAATTTGCATGTCTTTTTCAGACAGCACCAAATTTTTAAAGAAATTGTCTGCTTCGATAATCGAGAACTCGGATACCGTTCCGATGTGCAGGTCGTTCACTTTGACAGCTAACGATTCAGGCTTCAAGCGGTAGCCTTCGCAAGTCGGGCATGCTTGCTGACCCATGAATTTCTCCATCTGTTCGCGAATATAATCCGAAGATGTTTCGCGGTAACGGCGATCGACGTTCGACAGCACACCTTCAAAATGGATGTGGTTGTCGCGGATTTGTCCGTAATCATTTTCGTAACGGAAACGAATTTTATCCGTGCCTGATCCGCGCATCAAGATATTGATATGCTCTTCTGGAAGTTCGCTGACCGCTACATCCATGTCAATCTTATAATGCTTGCAAATCGCCTGCAAAAGCTGTGGATAGTATTGCGAGCTTGTCGGTTGCCACGGGACGATAGCCCCTTTCTTTAACGAGACCGTCCAATCCGGTATGACCAGATCTGGGTCGACTTCAAGTTTATGGCCAAGGCCGTCGCATTCCGGGCATGCACCGAATGGCGAGTTGAAAGAGAACATGCGCGGCTCGAGTTCGCCGATTGAGAAACCGCAAATCGGACATGCGTGATGTTCACTGAACAGCAGCTCTTCTTGGTCCATCACGTCCACCAATACACGCCCATCCGCCAACCGCAATGCTGATTCAAGTGAGTCGCTTAGGCGCGGCGCGATATTGTCTTTCATAATAATCCGATCAATGACCACTTCAATATTATGTTTTTTATTTTTATCCAAGTTGATATCATCGTCCAGGTCGATCAATTCCCCATTGACCCGCACTCTCACATAGCCTTGTTTCTTAATATCTTCCAAAACTTTCGCATGCGTCCCTTTCCGTCCGGAAACGATGGGTGCCAGAATCTGCATTTTTGTGCGTTCCGGATAAACGACGATGCGGTCAACCATTTGTTCGATGGTTTGTGATGAAATCTCGATGCCGTGGTTCGGACAAATCGGTTTGCCGACCCGTGCATACATGAGACGCATATAATCGTAAATTTCCGTTACTGTCGCGACTGTCGAACGCGGATTTTTACTCGTCGTTTTTTGATCGATGGAAATAGCCGGTGACAGCCCTTCGATCAAATCGACATCGGGCTTATCCATTTGTCCGAGAAATTGACGTGCATAAGAAGACAGCGATTCAACGTACCTGCGCTGTCCTTCTGCATAAATCGTATCGAACGCCAACGAGGATTTCCCGGAACCGGACAAGCCCGTCATGACGACGAGCTGGTCCCGCGGAATTACCACATCTATATTTTTTAAATTATGCGCGCGCGCACCTTGTATCCGTATTTCTTTGTTTTTCACGTTTAATCATCCTTCCGCTTTCAATTCAAGCACTGTATCGCGCAATTCTGCCGCCCGTTCAAAATCAAGCGCTTTGGCTGCTTCTTTCATTTCTTTTTCGAGCAAGGAAATGAGTTTTACGCGATCTTCTTTTTTGAGCTTTTTGCCCGCGACTGCTCTTGATACGTATTCTTCGCCTTCTTCCGCAGCTTCTGTCGCACGAATGACATCGCGGATTTTCTTCTGTATCGTAATCGGCGTAATGCCGTGTTCTTCGTTATAAGCCGCCTGGATCGTCCGGCGGCGCGTCGTTTCATCAATCGCTTTTGTCATCGAATCCGTCATTCTGTCGGCGTACATGATAACATGGCCATTTGAATTCCGTGCAGCGCGGCCCATCGTTTGAATCAATGAACGTTCAGAACGCAAGAATCCTTCTTTATCTGCATCAAGAATTGTCACGAGCGATACTTCTGGAATATCCAGTCCTTCACGAAGCAAGTTGATGCCGACTAAAACGTCGTAAACGCCCATTCGCAATTCACGAATGATTTCAATCCGTTCGAGCGTTTTAATTTCGGAATGAAGGTAATTGACTTTGACTCCCGCCTCTTTCAAATAAGCCGTGAGGTCTTCAGACATTTTCTTGGTCAAAGTTGTTACTAAGACTCGTTCGTTGCGCTCTGTGCGCTGACGGATTTCGTCCATTAAATCATCGATTTGTCCTTCGATTGGACGCACTTCGATTGTTGGATCCAGAAGCCCAGTCGGCCGGATGATCTGCTCGACCATTTCTGGCGTGTGTTCAAGTTCATAAGGGCCGGGCGTCGCGGAAACGAACACTGCCTGATTGATATGCTCTTCGAATTCCGTGAAAGTCAACGGACGATTGTCCATTGCCGATGGCAGGCGGAACCCATGGTCGACCAGCACTTTTTTACGTGCTTGGTCACCATTAAACATGCCGCGCACCTGCGGCAATGTAACGTGGCTTTCATCGACGACCAATAGGAAATCTTCCGGGAAGTAATCGATAAGCGTATACGGCTGTGCACCTGCTGGGCGCAGCGTTAAATGTCTTGAATAGTTTTCAATACCTGAGCAGAAGCCCATTTCGCGCATCATTTCCAAATCGTAGCGTGTGCGCTGTTCGAGCCGTTGCGCTTCAAGCAATTTGTCTTCAGCACGCATTTCTTTCAAACGCTCTTCCAGTTCCTCTTCGATATTGGCAATCGCTTTGACCATCTTGTCTTCGCGCGTAACAAAGTGGGACGCCGGAAAAATCGCGACATGTTCACGGTCACCGATGATTTCACCTGTCAGTGCATCCACTTCACGGATGCGGTCGATTTCGTCCCCGAAAAACTCAACGCGCAAACAACGTTCATCGCGAGACGCTGGGAAAATTTCCACGACATCGCCGCGAACTCGGAATGTACCGCGGATGAAATTGATATCATTGCGCTCGTATTGCACATCCACAAGTTTCCGCAATAATTGGTTGCGTTCGATTTCCATTCCTTTTCGCAACGACACGACAAGTTCCCGGTATTCTTTCGGAGAACCAAGACCGTAAATGCAAGACACTGACGCAATGACAATTACGTCTTCCCGTTCGAATAAAGAACTCGTTGCCGAGTGGCGGAGTTTATCGATTTCATCGTTAATGCTCGCATCTTTTTCGATGAATGTGTCAGATTGCGGAACGTATGCTTCCGGCTGGTAATAATCATAATAACTAACGAAATATTCAACCGCGTTATCCGGGAAAAATTCTTTAAATTCACTATAAAGCTGCCCAGCTAGGGTCTTATTATGCGCCATCACGAGTGTTGGTTTTTTCACTTGTTGGATAACGTTCGACATGGTGTACGTCTTCCCTGTACCTGTCGCTCCTAACAAGGTTTGGCATTTCTTGCCGTTGATGATGCCTTGTGTCAATTCAGCAATCGCAGCCGGTTGATCGCCTGCTGGTTCATAGGGTGCCTGAAGATTGAATTCCTGTTTCATCGTTGATGCCCTCCGTTCGTTCAATGTCTCTATTTTATCATATGCCCTAAAAATCCCCTAACAAAAAGCGAACGTATGTTTTTTCTCGTATTTCTTTCAGTTTTACTAATCGGTAGGAATGAAATGATTAAACTGTTTTTCGCTTACGACCGGTACAAATACACAAAAAAATGCATTGGACTAGGTCCAATGCATTTTTTTAAACATTCTATGAAATGTTTGCTCACTCTTCTTCGCATTTCAACGTTTTTAATTGTTCGCTGTATTTGTTGAATGCTTTACGGTCATTGTTGTCCAGGGCTTCGTCAATGAGGTTCATCAGCTGCTCTTCTTGCTGAGAACGGTGAACATGCTTCAAGAACAGATCCAAATAAATATCGTTCAGAAGTTTTTCCGCTTCAGTCGCTTTCTTTGTTTGAGCCATTGCTTTCATGAAGTCAGCGTAAGAATAATAGTTTTCCATTCTCCATCACCCCGAATGCTTTTCATTAGTATACAATATAAATTCGCAAAGAACAATCGTTTTTTGAAAATTCTAATGAAATAGAAAATATTTTATTTTCCGTTTAAAGCGTTTGCTAATTCGTTCTTTTTCCTTATAATGTTATATGTATAGTAAATTTGAGGGGTGTATCTTATATGAGCAAAAAGAATCATCAGCTATATTCTTATACGGTGTGCAG
>JBFEIJ010000111.1:0-6800 GCA_041553775.1 Planococcus sp. (in: firmicutes) | reverse complement strand
GCTGACTTCTGACGAGCCTTGGTTGATCATTTCAATATTAGCTCCTGTACGTGCAATTGCAAGCGTCGCTCGGGCAGCAAGGCCAGTTGTGTATTTCATGCCTTCACCGACTAAGACGACCATCGAGAATCCACCACTGAATGATACATCGTCGGCATGCAGTTCGTGCTTGATGCGCTCGACGATGCGCTGCTCTTTCTGAGCCGTCAATTGATGGCTTCTCACAATAACGGACAAATTGTCGATGCCTGAAGGAATATGCTCATAAGAAACATGTTCATCTTCTAGAATTTGCAGTAATTTGCGTCCAAATCCGATTTCTCGGTTCATCAAATATTTACTGACATATAATGTTGAAAATCCGCTATCCGCAGAAATCCCTGTAACAGGGCGTTCAGAAGAATCCCGGTCGGCAACAATCATTGTGCCTTTGGAATAAGGGTTATTGGTGTTTTTGATGCAGACGGGAACTGAAGCTTTAAAAGCGGGCATCAAGGCTTCATCGTGGAGCACGGCAAAACCGGCATAAGACAATTCGCGCATCTCCCGGTACGTCATTTCTTCGATTTCTACAGGGTTTTCTACTGCATTTGGGTTCGCGGCAAAAACACAATCGACATCAGTGAAATTTTCGTAGAGATCAGCGCTTACTGCCGCAGCTAGGATGGATCCTGTAATATCAGAGCCGCCGCGATCGAATGTGCGGAGCATGCCACTTTCAGTGAAACCAAAGAATCCCGGGAATACGCTGATAGTCGACCGATTGCGAAGTGTCGAAAGATTAGCGTAAGATTGCGGCAACGCTTGAACACGAACCGGTGGGTTATTGACGACTAGTCCGCCTAGTTGTGGATTAACGTATTCGGCAGGGAGGCCGATGGAAGTTAAATAAGCTGCGATCAATTTAGCGGAATTATCTTCTCCGCTTGCTTTCAATTGATCAAAATACAATGAAGGATTTTCTTTAGATGCAGATAAGCGGCGAATTAAATCGTCCGCTATAATAGAGGGAACTTCATTTCCCAGTCCGAGTTCTGCTGCAATTTCGCGGTAACGCGCCAGTACATCTTGCAATGCTTCCTCCACAGGTTCGTCAGCGAGTGATGCGTCTGCGAGACGGATCAGCAAGTCGGTAACTTTTTCGTCACCTTCAAAACGTTTGCCAGGAGCGGAAACGACGATGATGCGGCGTGATGGATCCGCTTTGATAATGTTGGCTACTTTTACAATTTGTGCGGCGCTAGCAACGGACGTTCCGCCGAATTTACATACTTTCATCGCGATCAGCTCCGATCTTAAAAGAATTTGGGGTTGCTTTCAATTTTATATAATACTATAATGTCCTTATGCAAAATACAACTGTATTTTCACAGTGTACACAGCCTAGGGGGAATCGTCAATGAAAAATGAAATTTCAATCGGATTATTAGGACTCGGAACAGTCGGCAGCGGAGTAGCGACCATTCTGCAGCAACATCAGCAGGATTTGCGCCATAAATTAGGCGTAGAGGTAGCAATTAGAAAAGTGCTGATTAAGGATCTCAACAAAGAAAGACTTTCCAGTCTGGATCCGTCTGTGTTCTGCACAGATATTCATGAATTATTGAATGATCCTTCATTAGATATCATCGTAGAAGTGATGGGTGGCATCGATGGTGCCAAAAACGCAATTGAAGCGGCTTTGAAAGCTGGCAAACAAGTGGTCACTGCAAACAAAGATGTGATGGCCGAATACGGACATGAATTATTGAAGCTAGCCGATGAGCAGAAATGCGACCTGTTTTACGAAGCAAGTGTAGCGGGGGGCATTCCGATTATCCGCACACTCGAAGATGGTCTTGCCTCAGATCGTATCAGCAGTCTGATGGGCATTGTCAATGGGACGACCAATTTCATCCTGACAAAAATGAAAAAAGAAAATATGACTTATGCAGATGCACTCGCGGAAGCGACAGAACTTGGATACGCTGAAGCGGATCCATCTGCAGATGTTGACGGATTGGATGCTGCTCGGAAAATGGTCATCTTATCGTCACTGGCATTTTCCACAGAAGTTCATCTTGAAGATGTGCTCGTTCGGGGCATGAAAGAGATTCAAGACGGCGATTTAGCAATGGCAGCGGAGTTCGGCTATACGATGAAAATGATCGGTTCTTCGAAGAAAGACGAAGATGGCATTGAAGTGACCGTCGAACCGGTATTTTTGGCAAATTCCCACCCACTAGCTTCAGTGAACAATGAATTCAACGCAGTTTACATCCATGGTGATGCAGTCGGAGAGACGATGTTGTATGGACCAGGAGCGGGGTCGTTGCCAACTGCAACATCGGTCGTTTCGGATATTATTGCAGCTTGTCGCAATCTGCTTCTTGAAGTGAATGGCAAGCGCGTCCATTCAGCTCAGCACGAACGGGTGATGAAGCCGGAATCGAAACAGTTCGCGAAATATTTCCACCGTGTCCTTGTGAATGACGAAGTTGGTGTGTTGTCGAAAATGACGTCGATTTATGGCAAACACGGTGCAAGCATCCAATCGGTTATGCAGCATCCAGCAAAAGAAGAAGGGAAAGCGGAATTGGTTTTATTGACACACCGTGTTTCTCGTCAGCAGCATTTGGATGTTTTGGGTGATTTAGAAGGAACGGCTAGCGTCATTAGCCATTACCGCATTGAAGGGGAGGAATCGGCATGAGATGGCCTGGATTGATCGAACAATACAAAGAGTGGCTTCCAGTCACTGAACATACTCCTGCATTAACGTTGCAGGAAGGCAATACGCCATTGGTTCGCTTGGATAAATTGTCCGTTCAATGGGGCATCGATTTATATGTGAAGCTTGAAGGGGCAAATCCGACCGGCTCATTTAAAGATCGCGGAATGGTCATGGCAGTAGCGAAAGCGAAGGAAGAAGGAAAATCAGTCCTAGTTTGTGCTTCAACCGGCAATACTTCCGCCTCCGCCGCAGCATATGGCGCGCGAGCAGGCATGCGGACAATTGTCGTTATTCCGGAGGGGCGCATTGCACTTGGAAAATTGGCGCAAGCTAAAATGTACGGGGCGGAAATTCTTGAAATCAAAGGCAATTTTGACGAAGCTCTTCGTATGGTGCGAGAAGTTGGACAAGAAGCAGGGATCGCTTTAGTGAATTCGGTCAATCCTTACCGGTTGGAAGGGCAAAAAACAATCGCGTTTGAAGTGATCGATCAACTTGGAAAAGTGCCGGATATTTTCGCGTTGCCAGTCGGCAATGCGGGCAATATCTCGGCATCTTGGAAAGGCTTCAGCGAATACGCGGAAAAAACGGGAGCGAAACGTCCCGAATTATTGGGCGTGCAAGCATCCGGCGCAGCACCCATCGTTCATAACCGAGTGTTTGATACGCCAGAAACAGTGGCTACAGCCATTCGCATTGGCAACCCGGCCAGCTGGAAGTTGGCGTTAAATGCTTTGGATGAATCGAGAGGCACGATTTTAGAAGCGACGGACGATGAAATTTTGGAAGCTTATCAATTATTGGCGTCGACCGAAGGCGTCTTTGCAGAGCCGGCATCTTGCGCCTCGATAGCGGGCATTAAAAAACAAGTGGAGAACGGCAACATCAAAAAAGGCGCATCCATTGTAGCGGTACTGACAGGAAATGGACTGAAAGATCCTGAAACGGCCATCGCGGTCAATGCCGATAAAGCGCAATTGGTTCCTGAAGACATGGAACAGTTCTGGGAGGATCTAAAAAAAGGGGTAAAAGTATGATGTGGAACGACTTCACGGTAACCGCACCGGCTTCAACCGCGAATTTAGGTCCAGGATTTGATTCGATCGGTCTTGCATTGGATCTTCAGATGACGATTCATGTATCGCGTGCTGAAAAATGGCGTGTGGAATATTGCGATGAAGGCTATAGCCATTTATCAGGAGCCACCGACAACTTGATCGTCAAAGCAGCATTGCACGCAGCTGATAAGTTTGGTAAGACTTTACCACCGGCAAAACTCGTAGTCGATACGGAGATTCCGCTCGGACGCGGACTTGGCAGCAGTGCTTCAGCGATAGCCGGGGGTATTGAAATTTGCTCGCGTCTCCTTGGAATGGATATACCGATGGAGCAAAAAGTGGCAATCGGCACTGAATTGGAAGGGCATCCGGACAATATTTCAGCAGCAATTATGGGCGGTCTGACAATTTCCTACGCTGAAGAGATGGACCTTGAGGTGGTCCATAAACCGAATGTGGCCATAGGAGTCGTCATGATGGTGCCAGCAGTTGAATTTTTAACAACCGAATCACGAGGGTTATTGCCTGAAAACCTTCCTTATCGTGACGCAGTGCAAAGCAGCGCAGCAGCCAATGTGCTGTCAGCTGCATTGATACAGGGTGATTGGCAGATGGCTGGCCGGATGATGGAAAAAGACGCTTTTCACGAACCGTTTCGGCAAAGTCGATTCCCGGATTTTGATAAAATTCGTTTAGCGTGTCATTCAGCCGGAGCCTATGGATCGGCTATTAGTGGAGCGGGGCCATCACTTTTCATTATGGTGCCAGAAGGCAGTGAACAAGAAATATGCAGCGTGTTGAGTGGTCAATTTCCGCATTACGAATGCAGCTTTACAAAACCGAGCGCAATGGGCATCAAGTCATTTGAAACTGTCATCTAATGAATTCGAAAAAACGATCCGAGGAATTTTCCTCGGATCGTTTTTTAAATCAAATTTTAATAGAGATGTATTTTGTTTCAATAAATGCTTCGAGACCTTCTTGTCCACCTTCGCGTCCCATGCCACTTTCTTTCATCCCGCCAAATGGTGCTTGGGCAGTTGACGGTGCACCGTCATTCCAGCCCACAATCCCGTAGTCCAGGTTTTCCGCAATGTATGTGCCGCGTGTCATACTGTCCGTAAAGAAGTATGCTGCCAACCCAAAGCGTGTATCATTTGCTAGCTGGATGGCTTCTTCGTCTTTTTCAAAAGTCATGATTGGCGCGACAGGACCGAATGTTTCTTCATTCATCACCAACATATCGGAATTAGCATTTACTAAAACCGTTGGGTTATAGAAATAGGTGTCATTATCCGTTGAACCGTCGCCGCCAATTAACACTTTTGCACCTTTTGAAACGGCATCCTGTACATGGCTTTGCACTTTTTCGTACCCATCTTTATCAACTAAAGGACCGATGTTAACACCTTCATCCAATCCATTTCCGACTTTCAATTTGGATGTGGCTTCTTGAAGCTGTTTTGAAAATTCATCGGCAATGCCGGATTGGACATAAATTCGATTACCACAAACACATGTCTGGCCGGCGTTGCGGAATTTCGAAGCGACGACGCCTTCAACAGCAAGGTCGAGGTTGGCATCATCAAGAACGATGATCGGTGCATGTCCACCGAGTTCCAGCGACAAGTTAAGCACATTTTCCGAGCTTTGTTTCATCAATTCCTTACCGATTTCAGTCGAGCCTGTAAAAGTCAATTTTCGCACAGCTGGGTGGCTTGTAAACACTTTACCGATTTTCCCAGCACTGCCGGTTACGAGGTTGATCACGCCTTTTGGGAATCCTGCTTGTTCCGCCAGTTCAAACATGCGAACGGCAGTGAGCGGAGTTAATTTCGCCGGCTTTGAAACAAATGTACAGCCTGCTGCAAGAGCCGGAGCCATTTTGCGCGCCATCATCGCTGCAGGGAAATTCCAAGGCGTAATAGATACGACAACGCCAACAGGCTGTTTATTGATTTGGATGCGTTTGCCTTCTTTACTTGCAGGTATCGTTCGACCGTAAAGTCTTTTGCCTTCCTCAGCAAACCAAGAAATGAACGAGGCGGAGTATTCAACTTCCCCAATTGCCTCAGCAAGGGGCTTGCCCATTTCTTTCGTCAAAATTTCGCCTACTTCTTCTTTGTGCTCGAGAAGCAAATCGTGCCATTTCATCAAAAGGTCCGCACGTTCATAAGCGGTCGTCTTAGACCATTGCGGAAATGCTGCAGCAGCTGCTTCAACGGCTGCTGTTGCTTCTTTTTCCCCTCCGTTCGGTACCGTTCCCACTTTTTCTCCAGTAGCGGGGTTCATCACATTGATGACACCGTCGCCCGACGTTTGCCATTCACCATTAATATAGTTTTTGCCTTCCATTCACACATCCTCCTTCAATTTTTGTTTATCCATTCCACATACCTCTTACTAAACAAAATAAAACAAAATTAGGTTTGGGAAATTTATGGGAATTTAAATTTTGAGACATAATACAGTGTCATTGTAAGCGCTAGCTTAAAGATTCGCAATTTCGTAATTATTTACCTGCTCAAATTTCAAAAACAATGGATCACTGTCGCAACATGAATAACGTGTAAAAAGGTTTTCAGAAACTAATCGAAAAAGTATGTAAGGATGAAGCATATTTGAATTTTTACAGGGTATATATGTAAATAAGTAATAATAATAGTAAAAAAATAGGAGGGATAACATGCCGGTCAAATATAACTCTTATGACACGCGACCTTTTAAAAAGCAAAGAATCATGAAACAATGTGTGAATTGTTTTGCTGGAGAGTCAGAACGGATCGCCCTTATTGGGGATAAATTCATTAAATACTTTATGGAAAATGCTACGCAAGAAGGTGTGCTATTTAAAACGATTAAAGAAATTACATTGGATTTGAATGTGCCACATCAAACACTATCTAAAGTGTTGAAGGCACTTGAAGAAAACCAGATTATCTATAAAAGAAATGGCATAATTGGATTGGCAACAGATTAATAATTGCTGACCGCTTCTTAAATGAAGCGGTTTTTTTGTGCAGTGAATT
>JBFEIJ010000110.1:0-6830 GCA_041553775.1 Planococcus sp. (in: firmicutes) | reverse complement strand
TGATAGTAATAGAGATGTGCCAGAAGGCGGCTGATTTAGATGGATTTATCCCGATTAATAGAATTTGTTATTGAATATGGTTATATCAGCATGTTTGCATTTAATTGGCTGTTGCTTTTCGGTGTTCCGATTCCGAACGAAGCAGCAGCTGCATTATCAGGGATGTTGACTGAAATCAGCTATTTCAAACCATTATATGCTTTTACTGCAGCTTATCTTGGATTGATCTCAAGCAATACGTTTGCCTATGTGTTAGGGCGTATATTAGGTCAGCGTTTGCTGCACCGGTTGGAGAAAACGTGGCTAAACAAGACGATTGAACGTTTTTCCTTATTTTTAGACAAGCATGGAAAAATGGCGATCTCGTTTAGTTTTTTCTTGCCGGGTATACGCTGGGCGATGCCTTATGTTGTCGGAGCTAATCGCTACCCGTTTGGGCATTACGCGTTATATGCCTATACGGCAGGCTTTGTCTGGATGTTTGCGTACTTTAACATTGGTCGGGCGTTTCCTTATGCATACGAGTCGATCATAAATCACTTGCAAGGCTTTCTATTGAGTATATCTTCACTGATCGTGATTGGCGCGGTAATCCGGATGTTCTGGGTATCCAAAAAACAACGAAGCTAAGCAGGTTTGAAATTTACTTGAAGTTTCCTTATACTAAAACGTATAGCTATATAGAAAAGGATGATGAATGTGATTCACAACGAATGGCTGACAAAAGAAACAATCCGTACGGTGACATGCAAACACACCGACGCTGCAAAATTCTTGGTTTCTAACGTCTTAACGGCGGGCAAAACGTATGAAGTGAAAAATGAAACTGAAGAGTTCATTTTTGTCATCGATAATACCGGAAAAGTTGGCGGATTTTACAAAACATATTTCGAATAAAAAATGGCCGATGATGCATCATCGGTTTTTTTCGTGGAAAGAGGGATGACTATGGAATTTATCAATCGTGATCTTCAAGATAGAAAAAACCGGGACCACAGCGGTTATGAGAACTTGATTGGGCAAAAGGGGTACATTTCTCCTGACCCGGATTTATGGAATGACATCTTGTCTGCAATCGTGCTTAGAAAACCGGTTCTTTTGAAAGGACCCACGGGTGCAGGAAAAACCAAGCTTGCAGAAAGCATTTCTGCTGCATATAAACAGCCCATGCAAAGCATCAATTGCTCCGTGGATTTAGATGCTGAAGCGTTGCTCGGCTTTAAAACGCTCGTTCAGCATGAAGGGGAAAGCCGCATCGAGTTTATCGAAGGACCTGTCGTTACGGCAATGAAGAAAGGGCAATTTTTGTATATCGATGAAATCAATATGGCAAAGCCTGAAACATTGCCGATTTTGCATAGTGCGCTTGACCATCGCCGTATGATGACCAATCCGTTTACGGGAGAAGTGATTGAAGCTCATCCGGATTTCGGCGTGATTGCTGCAATCAATGAAGGTTATATTGGCACGGCCCCAATGAACGAGGCATTAAAAAACCGCTTTATTGCTTACCCGATTCCTTATTTAGCAGGCGAACAATTGCAGCAATTATGGGACCGGGAGTTTCCAGAGATCGATTCTGAACTGAAACTATTCATTCTCAGTTTAGCAGCGGACTTGATGCAGCAAGTAAAAAACGGTTTATTGTCCGAAGAAGCAGCCTCTATTCGTAGTTTGCTTGATGCAACAGCGTTATCCGAGCATATGGACCCGATGCGTGCGATTCAATACGCAATTGCCGAGAAACTGGAAGATGTAAGCGAACGCGAATTATTAATGGACCTTGCCCAAACTTGGAAAAAGTAGGTGAAGCAAATGGCTTCAGTCAACCGATTTATCCAATTTAATAACGAAACCATTGATACGAAACTATTACAATCAATGGAAATGTTAGCTGGAGCATTGGCGGATGCACCTTATTTGAAAGTGACGACGCGCAAATTAGTAGAATTTCGTCCGTCCGAATCTGCCTTGTCTATCAGTGTTTTTTGGCGTCACCGGCCGCGTCAAGTGGAGCGTCTGGGTTATAAATCAGATATCTATTTGATGGCTGTCGGATTTTGGCGAGATTTCGATGTGTCAGCTTGGCGAAATTTCATGAGCATTCGTTCTCCATTGCCGGAGTTGAAACAACAATTGCTCTTATGTGCAGAAGAATTCCGATTAAGCGAAAAAATTAGAAGGATGCGCCCAGGTACGATCGAGGCGTTTAACGTTCGCGAAGAAACGTATAAAGGTTTCCATAAAGACCGGTTCCAAAGCAATCGCCAAAAAGGGGCGTTGGCGGATGCATTTCTGAATGCGGCGTATTTGCGTTTGCGCAGCGCCGATCTGGTAGGAACTGAAGAGTGGGAACCGCTATTCTTTATTTGGAGCAGAATGTTTGATGCACAAACGACGGCAGATTCTATCGATGTAGTGGAAGTCCTCATGGATAGAATAGAATATCTATTTGAAGAAGACATGATGCAAGGCTATTATACGTTTGGGGAAACGATCGAAAAAGGTCAGCCGTTTCGCTATCATGAAGGCATTGAGCCGGATCATAGCGAAACGGATGAAAAGCTGGACACAATTGAAGAATGGTTTCAGTCATGGCATCGGGAAACCGAATTATCCGAATCAGCAGCAATGGAATTTGAACTAGAACAAGGTGATTCAGGTTATGCGGAAGGCGGTCGTGAAGAAGAAGGAAGCGGCGAAGTGGAGTTTACTGCAAAAGGTGAGTCTAAGGGCGAACACAAAGAGGACAATGCTATAGAAGACCAGCAGATGCCGAGCGCAGCAAAACAAGCCGGAAAGAAATTCGGGTCGGCCAATGACCGAGTAGCGTACGAGGAATCACGCATTCAAATCGTTGGCGGGCAGCGCAGGAAGATTGAAGAGTGGCGTGCTAAACAAGCACCTCATGTTAAAGCAGTGCTGCGCGAATTAAAAAAACGCATGATGCAAAAACAACAATCCTTCAGGACCAATTTAAATGCTGGAAGATTGTCCAAAAACTTATTGCCGCTTGTTACAGAAGACCGGCCTAAGCCATTCTACCGAAAATCAGCACCTTCAAAGGAATTGGACGCTGTATTTTGTTTACTGATAGATGGTTCTGCATCAATGATTGATAAACTGGACGAAACAAAGCAGGCTGTTTTATTGTTCCACGATGTGCTTAGAGGTCTTGGGGTGCCGCACGAAATCGTCTTATTTTATGAAGACGCTTATGAAGCGAGCGACAGCCGTCAGCCTAATTATTTTGAATGGATGCATAAAATGGAAGACGGAGTGCTCGATCATGCGGATGCCATCGCCTCTATGGAAGCACACGAAGACAATCGCGACGGCTTTGCGATTCGGTGGATGTCGGACCGCTTGCGAAGCCGTCAAGAAAAGCACCGCTTTTTATTGGTGTTCTCAGACGGGGAGCCTTCTGCTTATAATTACGCAGAAAACGGCGTAGTGGACACGGCAGAGGCTGTGGCGGAAGCGAAAAAACAAAACATTGAAGTGCTGCATTTGTTTTTGAGCAATGGTCCCATCACAGACGAACAAGCAGCTTTTTATCGGATGATGTACGGCAATAAATCCGTCAGCGCTGATTCGCTGGAGCATTTTGTAGATCAAACTTTGCGGTTATTAAAGCGCACGCTGCATTTGGTTATCCAAACCGTTTAATCGTAATACAATAAAAAAGGGACGAAGAAAAGTTTCTTTTCTTCGTCCCTTATCTGTTTATCGATCAGTTGATTGTTTGCCTTCGCGATCATCTTGAATAGCCAGAAGACGCTGTTTCAGATCTTCCTCCATGCGGCCGATTTCAAGTTCTGCCGCTTTGCGGTTTTTGCGTCCTTCTGCTTGAATGAGAAGGGTTTCTTCTATGGTGTGCAATAAATTTTCTTGTGTTTGCTTCAATGTTTCGATTTCAACAATGCCGCGTTCGTTTTCTTTTGCAGTTTCAATCGAATTCACTTTCAGCATTTCAGAATTTTTCAAGAGCAATTCATTTGTTGTAGCGGTTACTTGTTTTTGTGCTTCAACCGCTTTCATCTGGCGATTCAATGTTAAGGCGATGGCAATTTGATTTTTCCAAAGAGGGATGGAAGTCATAATCGACGATTGAATTTTCTCTGCCAGAGTTTGGTTGGTTTGTTGAATCATTCGAATCTGTGGAGCGCTTTGAATTGTGATTTGCCGAGATAATTGTAAATCATACAAGCGCTTTTCCAAACGATCCAAAAATTGAGCCATGTCGTTAACTTCTTGATACGCCATTTGGTCGTTAGATGTTTCCGCTTTCTTACGCAAGGAGGGAATCGTTTCGTTCAAAATCTCATCGCGCTTAATCTCAGCGGCAGCAATATAAACGTTCAATGCCTGAAAATACGTTTTGTTTTGATCGTATAATTGCTCGAGCATTTGAACGTCATCCAACAGGCCGCGCTTGGAATGGTCGAGTTGTATGCTGATGCGGTCTACTTGAGTGCTAAGTTTTTGGTATTTCGTCATCATTTCTTGAACGGAATATTTGGCTTTTGCAAATATCTTGCGCAGTCCACGCTTTTGTTGAGACAATTCTTCCGGATTAAGCTCCTGCAATTTTTTCATTAAGTCATTTAGCACATCACCAACAGGTCCGATGTCTTTCGATTGGACGTGATCCAGCATTTTATGAGAAAATTGGCTGAGCTGATTTTGAGCGTTTGCGCCGTATGTCAAAATGGCTTCATAATCACCGGCAGGTATTTGCTTAGCAAGTTCCCGTGCTTTCTCTTGTTCAGCTTTTGTTAAACGGTCCATTAAGGCTAGCGGTGTTGCTTCTTTCACCGGCACCTCAGCTTGCTCTTTAGCTGTTTCTATGCCAAAAGGGTTGTTTAATAAATCATCCAATTCACTTTGGTTCGATTGATTTTGAGTCATGATCCACGTCTCCTTCATTAGCATCAGGTATATGGGTGAGCAGTTTCTGGTTTAAATTTTGATCTACAGTCAATCTCGCGTAATCAAGCTCCATGCGCAGTTTTTCGACGTCAGACGATAAGGTGAGTTTTAAATCACGTTCAATCACGCTGTTTAACGAAGTCAGCATTTCGCGTGTGTCTTGCAACGTTGCTCGCAGTTCACGATCTTTAACCGGTAAACCGACCAGCATCGTATACTTTTCAGTCAACTCCAGTGCTGAATCCAAATGGGAATAAAAGAACGGTTCGGCTAAATAGAACTTCCGAGGGTTTTGCTGCACTTGCATAATGATCTTGTTGGATACTTTTACCATGTTATTCAATTGTTTAAAGGATGAAAGGGAGCGTACCCGGTAATATTGACTTTGAAGGCGTTTAATCTTTTTCCGTGCATCTTTGATTTGGCTGCGTACATGCTTATATTCGCTGCGCGTCATGCCCAGTTTTTTCGAGTCAGAAGATAATTGAACTTGTTTGATTGTTGTGTTGCTGGCTATATAAGACCCCGCTGCCAAGGCACCAGAAGCAATAAAGCCAATTTCTGCCCCTATATATAATATAGGGAACATTGCGGTCATCAAAGGCAGGCTGATTGTTTGCCGTTGGATGAATTTTTCAACAGGCTTCATGAAAATGACCTCCTATACTCCTGCTCATCTATACGTTTTTAGGTGGAAAAAGTTTCATTTACTTACCGTATGTCTTATATTTTACAGCTTAGCTGATGGCAACACAAACTTCGAGGTCGTTGAACTACAAGCAATGTCTGGACAGAAAGCGAATATTTTGGCACAATGTTGAATAGGAAGATATATGGGAGTTGTCAGTATGTATGAAATCATTTATGTGAAAAGCTTTGCAGAACCGTGGTGGATGTTAGAGGGGTGGGAAGACGATATCGTTGAGCGTCATCAATTTTCTTCTATGGAATGTGCTGAACAATGTAAAGAAGAATTGGGCACTAAATTGCGTGCTCATTATCCGATCCATCAAAAAAAGGGGGAAGTATTCGACGTCTACTGGAAACAAGGCGATTTAGAATATTGCTCTGATTGTGACGAAGATTTGCAAGTTTATCATGGAATCATCAGAATAAATAATTGATTTGTCTTATAATGTTATCAGAAAAATGAGATTATTAAACTTATTGTGTCGCTTTTACTATTGCACTACTCTATATAGTAGTGTTAAAGTAATTGTAATAAGTTTTTAGATTTATTTGACTTTTCAAGTAAACTTGCTATAATAAATTACAGAACTAAAGAATTCACCAACAACAGCTATTCACCTATTCAAAAAAGTGATCAGCACGTTATGGTACTTTTTTGAATATGTGAATTTTTTATGGAAAAATTCCATATTGAAAATTTTTTTATATCTCAGGAGGTTTTTTACATGGAAGGTACAGTAAAATGGTTTAACTCAGAAAAAGGTTTTGGATTTATCGAAGTTGAAGGTGGAGACGACGTATTTGTACACTTCTCAGCGATTCAAGGCGAAGGCTTTAAAACGCTTGACGAAGGGCAAAAAGTTGAATTTGAAGTAGAGGAAGGCAACCGCGGACCTCAAGCTACTAACGTAGTTAAAATCTAATCTCCCAAGACCCGCTCATTTATGAGCGGGTCTTTTTTTATAATCTAAAAAGCAAAGACGACAAACAATAAATTCTATTAACAAAATATTCAATAGATTAGCAAAATATTATCGGAGCTCGATAAGAAAAACAGGCTATATTGTATGTTTGGAAACAGAATAGTTTGAAAATTAAACTTTTGTAATTCTTTCTGCACTTTTTCAGGAAATTTAAAACAGTTACAGCTTCCTATATATTCAGAATAATGAAACGGTTATGCTTTAAGTACCCCGTCAGAAACGCTG
>JBFEIJ010000109.1:0-6952 GCA_041553775.1 Planococcus sp. (in: firmicutes) | reverse complement strand
TCACTCCGTTCTTCCGCAGGAAAGACAATGACCGAAGGAACTTCGGGCAATGGCTTTGCGACGAAGCTAGCGAAGCGATGCAGGAGCATATTTTGCCCTTCGCCACTTGGTGTTCCGGATTCTTGAGTGTAGGGATAAAAAATAAGTAAAGTGTTTGTTAATAGAGAATGAAAGTAGATAACTCACTTTGATGAAAACTGACATCCTCCAAGCGGTCTGGTCACGAAGACTCCTGTGGAACCAGCGAAAGCTGAAGACCCCGCAGTCACGGTAGTGACGAGGAGGCTGAAGCTGAGCCCACGGAAAGCGAAGTGGCCAGACCGATTGGAAGTTATACACTGATATTCATTTTATACAGATTTTATTTACAGTCTAAAACCCTTATTGCCAGAGCAATAAGGGTTTTTCCAATCAATCAAACAAGTTCATGCTCAAATAACGTTCACCGGTATCCGGCGCAATGCACAGTACTTTTTTGCCGGCGCCTAAGCGCTTCGCTATTTCAATCGCTGCAAAAACAGTAGCTCCCGCTGAAGGTCCAACGAAGATCCCTTCGTCCCGCGCCATTTTCTTGAACATATCAATGGCGTCTTCATCGTTGATTTGCATGATTTCATCGTAAATTTTGGTGTTTAGGATATCCGGTACAAAGCCTGGACTTGTACCGACCAATTTATGCTTTCCAGGTTTCCCACCGGATAGCACTGGTGAGCCTTTCGGTTCCACTACAGTGATGTGCAAATCCGGTAAATGGTCTTTTAAAGTTTCGCCGGTTCCGGTGATAGTGCCGCCTGTTCCTGCAGAGGCCACAAAAGCATCAAGCTTGCCGTCCATCTGTTCCAAAATTTCCGTAGCTGTTGTATGGCGGTGGGCATCCGGATTTGCTGCATTTTCGAATTGCTGCGGGATAAAGCTATTCGGAATCTCTTCTTTTAAAGCTAGTGCTTTTCCGATAGCGCCTGGCATTTTTTCATCAGAAGGCGTCAATTCAACTTCAGCTCCATAAGCTTTCAATAAATTGATGCGTTCTTTAGTCGCGTTGTCAGGCAGCACAAGAATTGCACGATATCCTTTGGCAGCTGCAACCATTGCCAAGCCGATGCCTGTATTACCGCTTGTCGGTTCGATAATCGTTGCACCTGGCTTCAAAATGCCTTGTTCTTCAGCCATCTTGATCATATTATAAGCAGCGCGGTCTTTGACGCTTTTGGTTGGATTGAACATTTCGAGTTTTACGTAAACATCCGCAGCACCAGCTGGGACAAGTTTGTTCAATTTCACGACCGGCGTATCACCGATCAAGTCTAAAATACTGTCATAGGGTTTCATAGGTAACAACCTTTCAATTATAAGATTCAATATACATCCATTCCCTATTCTAGTACATAAAAGCGTCCGTCACCAAGGAAGAAAGCTTTCGAAATCAATTGAATGGATGACGGAGGGTTATTTATTCATTCATTAAAATCAATAAGGTTGGTTTACCCTCGACTCATTCTATTGCAGACACGGAGATGTGCTTAAAAGACTTCACATCAAAAAGTCCAAGGTCGGTAAGCTTCAAATCCGGAATAACCGGAAGCGACAGGAAAGATAAGGTGAGAAAAGCGTTGAAATGAGTGGGTGCACCAATTTGCCTCAAACTTTCTTCCATGACTTTAAGTTGCGAATACACTTCCTTATAGGATGCCCGAGACATTAAACCCGCTATTGAAAGCGGCAAGGAAGCCAGAACTTGACCGTTGTCAACGACAGCCAGTCCACCACCCATCTTTTGCAAAGTTTCAGCCGCTAATAAGATATCCTCGTCATTTGTGCCGGCTGCAATGATGTTATGCGAATCATGGGCAATCGTTGTGGCAATAGCGCCACGCTGCAATCCAAGCCCTTTGACAATGCCAAGTCCGACATTGCCAAGTGCTTTATGGCGTTCGATGACGGCAATCTTTAAAAGGTCACGTTCAACATTTGTCGTAAAAACACCTTCGTGATGCGCCACTTCTTCTGTAAGGTGTTCGGTCAGAAGGCTGTTCGGACGAATGCCGATAATGTGGGCTTTTGCGCCTTGTTCAATCGGAATTTGCAAACTTTTTGACGTCAATGCGGGCATATGGACAGTATTTAAGACATGAGGGAAGTCTATCCCTTTTGAAGAAGGTCCTGCATAGCGCTCATTTCTCGAAGCGAGTTTTCCGGCTTTATAAACTTCGGAAATTGCGAAATCTTCCAAGCTGTCCAGTAAAATGAAATCCCCGTCATAACCGGGTGCGATCGCTCCTTTTGTGGCAAGGCCATAGCATTGGGCTGTATGAAAACTCCCCATTGAAATGGCGGTAATCGGATGGATTCCATACTTGATCGCCTTACGAATGTTGAAATCGATGCTGCCTTCTTCAAGTAGGTCATCAAGGTGCTTATCATCTGTACAAAACAGGCAACGGGCTGCATTTTGTTCAGTGACGACTTCGAGCAAGGCATCTAGATCCTTAGCGACCGATCCTTCACGCAGCATGACATACATGCCGCGTTCAAGTCGTACTAAAGCTTCTTCTTTTGTCGTACATTCATGATCGGTTAGAATACCGGCTGTCCGGTAGACATTAATGTCGTTGGCAGAAAGTCCGGCAGCATGACCATCGATTTGCTTGCCCAGGAGCAATTTATCTAACATGCTGCTTTCTGCGCCGAGAACGGCTGGAAAATCCATGACCTCTGCAAGTCCGAGAACACGAGGGTGTGTAAGATACGGCCGCAGATCTTCGGCGCAGAGTGTTGCACCGTTATTTTCAAACGAAGTTGCTGGCACACAAGAAGGCAGCATGAACAACACCTCAAGCATGGTGTCTGCAGAATCTTCAAGCATAAAGTCGAGTCCGGCAGTACCGCATACATTTGCGATTTCATGTGGGTCGGTGATGACAGTCGTTACACCGTGCGGCAAGACAACTTCAGAAAATTGATGGGGCGTGACCATTGATGATTCAATATGGACATGGGCATCAATGAGGCCAGGGGCAAGAAAACGTCCGGCGGCATCTACTTCTTCGATTCCTTCGTATTCGCCGATTCCGACAATGACGCCATCAACAATAGCCACGTCTCCCGTCATTAATTGTCTCGTAAAGACGTTGACGATGCGCGCGTTGCGGATCACCAAATCCGCTTTTTTGATGTTATTGGCAGCTTGAATGCGTTCAGTGAGCTGTTGCTTGTCCATAAGTATCGGCTCCTTTGAATAGATTCAATAGGGTTTCATGTTAGGATGTAAAGCTTTGAAAAATGAAATTCGCTTAAGGTATTTAGATCAGCCGTTTTCCAGCAACCGACCGTGCAGCGTGAATGCCGCTTGCAGCTGCACCGATTGTGCCGCCGCCGGGAAAGATATGGTCACCGCAGAGATACAAGCCGGAGATTCCGGATCGATGAGATATGGCGTTGAATAAAGCAACGTCAAGCGTTTGCGGAAAGCCCCCCACATAGCCATGGGGTCTTCCAGTGAAACGTTCCCAAGCTTGCGGTGCACCTTTTTCCAGATGGACAATCGCATCTTGGAATCCAGGAATGTGTTGTTCAATTGCATCTAATATTCTTGCAGTGAGAGCTCTGCGTGTGGTTTTATATGTGTCTTTGTTTTCCCATTGCTTGGCTTCTGAATGAGTGGAGACGGTCACTGTCTGAAATCCATTAGGCGCACGCAGGCGGTCTGTAGGGTCGGAAGCAGACATGAAGAAATGTGCGCCTTCCGCCAAGCCATCTCCAGTAGAAATTTGACGAAACAAGGGAAGTGGAGCCGTAAGTTTCGATCCATCAACGGCAATATAAAGAGTAAGAGTTGTCCAAGTCTCGCCGTGAATGCCTTCAACGAGCGGCTTTTTCAACCGCTTCATCAATTCAGGTGAAAGCATGTCAGGAAGTCTTTGAATCGGTGCGTTGACAATAACGGCATCCGCTTCGTAGCCATTTCCCCGATGATCAACTGCGTGCCATCCGCTTTCGCTTTTCTCCAGTTTGACCACGGTTCTTCTTTTTTTCAACACACCCTTATTTTCAATCAAACTATCGGCCATCACCTCAGCAAAACGGTAAAGTCCACCCGGTACATAAAATGCCCCTTCATGGTAAATATCAAGTGCGGTTGCAGCCAATAGACAGGAAACGTCTTCACTGCCTGTCTGCATGCTGTCGATTAACAAGCCGTCCAGCATGTGACGAAAAGGCAAAAGTTCCGCTAAGCCATGATGTGCCAATCGTTGGCCGAGTGTCTGATTAAAATAGGGAAGAATTTTTGCGTGAACTGGCCGAATTGCGCCAGCGAGAAAAGTCCATTCTTTAAGCGTAGAAGGCGGAAGTGCCGGAAGTGGCCCCATTAAGGTCCGAACAATTGCAGCAACGTGATAGATTTCCTCATAAAAAGATCGAATCTGTTGATCGTATTTTGGAAAGTGAAGGGCAATCTCGTCTACATGTTTTTTTCTGTCTCTGTGAAATTGATAAGTAGCTTCAGGATGGATCATCTCCATCACGGTGTCGAGTGGGTCGAGCTGCATTGGGGTCTCTAAATAACGGAAAATTCTTTCGTGGATACCGTCTTTTTCAAGTCCCATTCCAAGTGTCGCGCCAGCTGGAAATAAAAATTTATGGCGCTTGAATTTACCCGCGCAGCCGCCAAGTTCTGATGATGCTTCCAATAGGGTAACAGCATCGCCATTTTTGGCCAGCATTGATGCGGCTGTTAAACCACCAATGCCGGCACCGATTACCAATATGTTCTTCCCCATCTAAAAACCTCTTTTCCTAGGAAACGTTCATCGCAGTTTCTCCATTTCAATAATGGACCTAACTGATTCACTAAATTCGATTAAGTAAAATGTATTGTAAATAAAATAACACAAATTCCTAATGAGATTGGTATAAGAAGCAGGCGCAAAATCAATCTCCATACAAAAAACTTAATTTCATTGGTAGTGATTTCAATAAGGAATTATTAGTAATTTAACATGCACGATGTCTCATTTTAATTAAAAATAAAGGTTTTGGTAACAATTTGATAGAAATTAATATAATATTCAGACTATAATGCTTGCATATTTAATATGTATATATTATAAATAAGGTGTGCAAGTATTATACAAATATTATACAAGAAAAGGAGAGGAAGAAATGAAGAAGTTTTTAGCTTTATTTTCACTCGCTTTGCTGCTGGTCATGACAATGGTGTCAGGGGTTTCTGCAGATAGCCACTCAGACATGGCTAAAGTTCGGGTCGTCCACGCTTCACCTGACGCTCCGGCAGTAGATGTATATGTAAATGGAGACATGGCCTTGGAAAATGTACCGTTTAAAGCGGACTCTGGCTATCTAGACTTGCCGGCGGGCACGCATGATGTAGAAGTTTTCGCAACAGGTACTGAATATGCGAAAGGTACAGGCGTATTGCAAGCAGACCTTACTATTGAAGCTGGTAAAGCTTATATGATTGCAGCTGCGAATACAGTCGATGCCCTTGAATTTGTTGTAGCGGAAGATTCAATGGAAGTAGCAGATGGCAAAACGAAAATCCGTGTCGGTCATTTATCTCCTGATGCTCCAGCAGTGGATGTGGGATTGATCGATGGCGATGCAGTGTTCAGTGGAGCTGAATTCCCTGGCATCACTGATTACGTAGAATTGGACGCAGGCACATACGACTTGGAGATTCGCTTGCCGGATGGCACGCAAGTCTTGTCATTAGAAGGAACTGAACTTGCCGCGAACACAGTATACAGTGTCTTTGCAGTCAATACTGCTGATGCACTTGAAGTGTTGGCGTTAGTGGATTACGAAGCAGCAGATTCACCAGATGGTATGCCGACAACAGGATTGGGCACACCTCAAGCCTCACAAACCCCATGGTTGTTGATCGGTGGAGCATTAATCTTGTTTGCAGCAGGCGGGTTGGTGTGGAGAAGACGATTTCAAGAATAAGTTTCTGTTGATGCTCGGTATTCTTCTCGTGTTGTCTGGCTGCCATGTGGCGGAAGACGAAGTAAGTGTGCGGACTAAAAATATCGGATTTGCAGCTGAGCCTGCCACAAAAACGGCAGTGAACGTCAAAGCAGTGCAGCCAGCTGGAAATCCGATCAATGCCAGCACGCAGTCGGGGATTAAACCGGAGTCAATGTCGATTCCTGCCATTGGAATTGCAGCTTCGGTGCAGCATTTGGGAACTACCGAAACCGGTGAAATGGCTGTGCCGGATAATATTGAAGAAGTCAGCTGGTTTTCTCCAGGCTACAAGCCCGGGCAAAATGGCCGTGCTGTAATAGCCGGACATGTAGACGGTATAGATGGACCCGCTATATTTTGGGACTTGTCGAAATTAGAGTCCGGTGATGAGATACTTGTAGAAGGAGAAGGGCGAATATTAATTTACAAAGTTCACACGATGGAATCGGTGCCGCTTGATCAAGCGGACATTCCAAAGATTTTTGGTTATTCCTCTTCACCGGAGTTGGTGTTGATCACGTGTTCCGGCACGTATGACTATTCACGTGGAACACGGGAGGAAAGGTTAGTAGTATACGCAAGCTATGTTGGTGAAAAATGAAAAAGGCGATTTCACTCATCTCCATTGGAGAGTGTGAAATCGTCTTTTCTTGTGAATCGGAGAGACCGAACTCTTGTAGAACATTTGGCTAAAGTTTTATAAACGCCTTAAAAGGAAATAAGTATAATATAGAGCTAAGGGGGGATGGCGCAATGGAATTCCGCATTGAATGGACGTATAAAACGCCAAAAGGGACGGAAACTATTTTCCATTCTGAAGAAATGCCTGCCGCCAAAGCATTGCTAATGGCTGAAGATGTAGAACGCACGGGAAGGGTTAAAAAGCTTGTGTTCATTGATCGCCGTGACAGCAATTGGTCATTGAAAGAACTAAAGAAATACCTGAAAGGCATCGAAACAGAACCGC
>JBFEIJ010000108.1:0-7026 GCA_041553775.1 Planococcus sp. (in: firmicutes) | reverse complement strand
CTTTTTGGGAGCGATGATCGATTTTCACATGCAACTCTTCTTCAATTTTCGCGAGCATTTTGACTACTCGGTCATACGGCATTTGAAAATGGGTAGCAGCCATATTAATCGGAGAGTCCGCCAGCACAAAACTGAAAAACTCATCAACTGTCGCCGCTTTCTCAGCAAGGGCATCTTCTGCCTCTATGATGAATTGATATAGTTTTCTTTTTTCTTCAGGAAGCCTGTTTACTTCACTCTTCCTTAAAAAGTCCAGTAACCGTTCATTCATTCGAATTCCACCCTTGCGTTTAATCTTTCCTACTCATTTTACCAGCTTGATTTTTTTATGCCAGGCAATTGCCCTTTATGCGCAAGTTCCCTGAAAGCAATGCGCGACATGTTAAATTTGCGCATATATCCTCTTGGCCTTCCAGTCAATTCGCAGCGATTTTTTAATCGTGTTGGTGAAGAATCCTTGGGCAATTTATTTAATGCTTCGTAATCCCCTTTGTCTTTCAGCTCTTGGCGAATTGCCGCATAAAAAGCCACCATTTTTCGTTGTTTTATGTCTTTTGCCACTTTCGACTTTTTAGCCATCGAATCTCTCCTCTTAAAAGTAATCATTACGATTTAAAAACGCGTAAATTTTTTTACTTCGTTTCCCGGTGCAGCGTTACCTTTTTCAATCGCGGGCAGTATTTTTTCAATTCAATTCGTTCCGGATTGTTCCGCTTGTTTTTGGTCGTCGTATAATTGCGGTCGCCTGTTTCTGTGCAGGCCAATGTAATGTTAATGCGCATTTTTCAAGTCTCCTCTCGCTTCCACTTCCTCGTAAAACGCTGGCAATGGATCGGTAAATTTGTTCCACTCCATTTTCATTTCCTTATCGGTTAAGACACATTTCTCCAACTCATCCCAAATGGGTTGCTGATCCATTGCAATCCCGATCAACACAAGTTCAGTCATCTTCACTCCGTATTCCATATCCCAAGCACCCGCCTGTTCAATGCTTAACGAAGGACCTGCCTGGGAAAGCAGCACCGCTACCTCATCTCGCGTTGCAATCCATAAGAACCCTTTTGACCGAACCACTTCGACCGGCCAATCTATGATCCATTCCATCAAGCGCTCTGGGTGAAACGGTCTAGCGCTCTTGAAAACGAAAGAACCAATGCCGTATTCCTCGGTCTCTGGGATGTGTTCACCATTCAATTCTTTCAACCATCCGGCACTATGACTCGATTTTTCAAAATCGAAGCGGTTCGTATTCAGTACTTCCGTCAACTCGACTTTCGAGTGTTCCGTGTTGATGATTTTGGCGTCTGGATTCAATCGCTCCAATACTGCTGTTAGTTCTTTGGCTTTTCGTGCATCGACCATATCGAGCTTATTCACAATCAGAACGTTGGCAAATTCAATCTGATCAATCAACAAATCGGCAATTTCACGTTCATCATCCGCCGCAGCTGCTTCTTTTCGTTCAAGCAATGTTTCTCCAGAAGCAAAGTCCGCCCAAAATCTTGCCGCATCTACCACTGTAACCATCGTGTCCAGTCGACATATCTTGGATAAATCGATGCCCAATTCTTCATCCATGTATGAAAATGTTTGGGCAACAGGAACCGGCTCGCTGATTCCGGATGATTCGATGAGGATATAGTCGATTGTGCCAGGCTTCGCTAGCTTGGCCACTTCTACGATTAAATCTTCCCGAAGTGTGCAGCAAATGCAGCCATTTTGCATTTCCACCAAATTTTCCTCCGTACGCGAAAATCCACCTTGCTCAACCAAAGAAGCATCAATGTTCACTTCGCTCATGTCATTCACGATGACTGCGACTTTCAATCCTTTGCGATTATGTAAAATATTATTGAGCAACGTCGTTTTCCCTGCGCCTAAATAGCCGCTCAAAACGGTTACTGGAATTCTTTGATCCATCCGCTTTCCTCCTTAAATAAATCAGTACATCATTTAAATCGTAATCATTACGCTTTAAATCATATAAGCTTTTTAAAAAAACTGCAAGTTCTTTTTATAAAAATTTTAATGAATACTTTTCCTTTAAATTTCAAGAAAGGAAATACTCAACATAAATTAAATTGAAAAAATTTTAAAATTGTGTAAAAATAATCAGTTTCTTGATTGACAATAGGTACATTGATTCCTATAATATAAATAAATTGTTAATTTTTTTATTTTTCAGTAATTTTAAAAAAATACACACGAAATGGCAAACTTATTGAAAGATGAGGGCGCAAAACCACAGGTCTAAAGATTATTTTTTAATCTATGACGGCTGGGTTGCCGAATGGTTCAAGGACTATTCAACCATGAATAGTCTTTTTTAATGTACTTCATGAAAAAACATATAGAAAAAGCTGGCGAAATGGCTGCGAGCGCAAGTTGCACTCAGCTCTGTTGGAATTTACGATTTTTTAAGAAAAGGAGGAAAGGAAATGAAAAAACTAGTCGCCAATATACTAGTCGCCACCGTCTTATTAAGTGGATTCACGGTTTCCGCAATTCCGCAAAATGCACATGCCAAAGCTTTTACTGAACAGAAACAAACTATTGAACGCTACGTTGTCGGAGTGGGACAAGGATCTCCTGACATTGAACTAGCACTCGGCAAAGTCGGGGGGAAAGTTGTTGAAGAATGGTCGTTCATCAACACATATCTCATCGAGATCGATCCGCAAAACGCAGAACGATTGAATGAAATTCCGGGTGTGGTTTTCGCCAACCCGGAAGCAGTCGTCACAGAAAACGCATTTGACCCGAAAACAGTGGATTCCGCAACGATTGCCAATGCATACAATTCAGCAGTATTGGCGGATCGAGTATGGGCACGAGGTATTACTGGAAATGGCGTAACCGTAGCGGTTGTCGATAGCGGCGTAAATTATGGCCGAGATCGCAGTGATTTCAGTGACCGGATCATCAAAAACTTGCAATTCTCGACATCCGATTATAACGCCGATACTTTCGGACACGGCACGCACGTAGCGAGTGTTCTTGGCGGTGATGGATCTCAAAGCGCTGGCAAATACCCTGGTATTGCACCAGGCGTCAACATCATCAACGTGAAAGTCAGCGACCATGAAGGGAAAACCGGCGAAAAAAACCTGGTTCAAGGTCTGCAATGGATTTACGAAAACCATAAAAACTACAACATCCGCGTCGTCAATATCTCTAATCAGATTTCGACTCGCCAGAATTACAAAGAAAGTGCCACAAACGCAGCAGTTGAGCTATTATGGAAAGAAGGAATCGTAGTCGTCGTCTCTGCAGGAAACCAAGGAGGCACGCGTTGTTCAACTTGTTATGCACCTGCAAACGACCCATTTGTCATCACAGTTGGTGCCGTAGATGATAATGGCACGAAAAACCTTGATGATGACTCGTCAAAGAGCTGGTCAAGTCAAGGTATGACTTCTGAAGGGTTCGCCAAGCCCGAATTGATGGCGCCAGGATCTGGAATGATCGCTTACATGCCGAGAGGCTCACTTCGCCAAATCAAACCGGAAAATGTAGTGGAGAACGAATACTTTGAAATGGGCGGCACTTCCATGTCAGCGCCTGTTGTAAGCGGTGTCGTCGCTTTAATGCTCGAAGCGAATCCGCGATTGACGCCCGATCAAGTCAAATGGATTTTGACAAACACCACACGCAGCTATATCGACCAACCAGCGCGCGGCGCAGGAATTGTCAGAGCAGATGCAGCAGTATTTTACAATCCGAGCAAAATTCCAGCAGACGTTGGGCAGAAGCATGAGATGTCTCCTTTAATTACCTCTGAAACCAATAATGAAATCTCATGGTCTAATATCTCTTGGAGAAATATGTCTTGGTCTAATATTTCCTGGAGAAACAATTATTTTGATTAAATATGAAATAAATCACGCATATCTAAAGTAGTCAAGCTACATTCATCTATTCGCATGTCCAGTGTCAGCGCAACAGGTGTTTAAACGGAAAGACTTGGTAAAGAGGTGAACATTGATGAACAAGAATCATCCAAAACAAGCGTTGTATTTTATCTGGACGTGCAACATAATCGCCATCACCATTTTCTTGTATAGTTGGAAATTCATCAGCGTCTCCTGGTCAGAACTGTATTCCCCCACTTTTTTAATATGGTTGGTATTAGTGGTTGCAGCAAGACATGGTGGGTTGTTCGATTTTGTGGAGTCCAAGATTTCTGCAGGCATTGGCTGTGTCATCGAGTTCGCTGCGCTCATCATACTGCCGCTTCCTTTGTTTGCTTTAAGTCTTGTAATTTCGGCGGCTGTCAATATCGCTGATCGATTCCGGAAGAAACATCCCGAGCCTTTTACCGGTCCGGATTTCAATGCTTCTTCGACCATGATTGTAGGCACAATAGGATATTCCATTTTCTGGTTAATTATTGAGACCATGCCAGGGTCTGAAATTTTTTTCACTATTGCTCTCCTATTAAATACTGCCATGTACGGTATTTTAAAAATATTTTTAATCAATACACTTATCAGTTTGGATGAAGGGATTGCTTGGAAGACCGGACCCGCTATAAAGGTAGATACAGTTTTAACGGAAGGTATCTTATTGATCACCGGTGCCATCTTAGCGATTACCTATCTCTACAATCCTTATCTGATCCTATTTTTGATTGTACCGGCAGTGTTATTGCAGGACTTGCTGCAAAAAGCCAATAAGGCGGAATTGATTTACATTGACGAAAAAACGGGCATTCACAATTACCGATATTTTGATGAAAAAATCAACGAAATGTACACTACAAGTCAAAAAAACGGAACATCGTTGTCACTGGTTTTCGGTGACATCGATTTTCTGCGCGATGTGAATAATAATTTCGGCCATTCGATAGGCGATGATGCCATCACTGCCGTTGGACAAGCATTCAAACAAAGTTTGCAGACAAACTTTACAGCGGCGCGGTTTGGTGGAGAAGAATTTGTGATGATCATGCCGGAGACGAGCAAACAAGAAGCGTTGGCTCATGCGGAAGAACTTCGGGAGAAAGTGAAAACGTTGGACGTTCGAGGGGAAAAAGATGAAAAAGTCGCTTTGACGATCAGTTTGGGGATTTCTACGTATCCAGAAGATGCGCATGACATTCACACATTGATTCAAACTGCAGATGAAGCCCTTTATGAAGCCAAACGAAAAGGACGCGATCAAGTAAGCTTATATGAAGAAAATTCGTCAGGGACTTTGATTCGAACTTCTTGAATTGAATGAATTTTTTTCTTAACCCATCAAAAAAAGCTGTCCCCCAAGTCATGAAAAATGACTTGGGGGACAGCTTTTTGCTTTGAAAGAAATGGCTGCTTTTCGCTAGCAAGATCTAAGTCGCTCTACTTCTAATATCGCTTTTCTGCCTCGTCTCGCTTCACGATTTTATCGCTTACTTGTTGGCCGCTGAGTGTCACCATCGGCATGCCGCCACCCGGGTTCACAGTGCCGCCTACGAAATACAGGTTGTCGTATAGCTCGCTTTGTTTTTTGTGCTTGAAGCCGCCGTTTTTCTTCTTATCTGAAACGGTGCCGTAAATCGCTCCGCGATCGGATCCGTAAACACGCTCGATGTCATGCGGTGTCCAGACGTCGCGAGTCACGATATTTTCGCGCAAACCTTCCATGCCCATTCTTTCCAATTTGTCGAGTACGATTTCTTCGAATTTCAAGTAATCCTCAGGCGTGAATGGATTGTCTTGGATGTACGGAATATGCGGCAAGATTTTGATGTTCTCGTGCCCTTTAGGCGCTTGCGTGGGATCGGTTTTGTTGACATTGACCAAGTAAATGGTCGGGTCGTCCGGCAATTCGTGTTTTTCGAACACTTTCTCCATTTGTTCATGCAAGTTTTCCGAGAAGAAAAAGTTGTGATGATTCAAAAGCGGATAGGTTTTCTTCACGCCGAGATGCAATACCAGGCCGGAACTTGCCGGCTCGTATTTTTTCTTTAAATCGGCTACAAAATTTTCATCAGCCGCGACCATTTTTTTATAAAACGGAATGACTTCCATATTCGACACATAATAATCCGCCGTTTTGAACGAGCCGTCTTCGAGTTCAATACCGACGATTTTCTTGTCTTCACTCGTCAGTGCACGAATAACGCCTTGGCCGGTATGAATTTGCACGCCCGCTTCTTCTGCAAGCTTCGTCAGGCCTTCCGCTAATTTATGCGTGCCGCCTTTGACGTACCAGCAGCCCTGCGCATGCTGCATGTAAATCATCATGTTCAACACCGCAGGGGCACTGTATGGAGAAGAGCCGACGTATTTGACGTAATACGACAGCATGTCGCGCAAATGCGGATTGCTGATGCGCTTGGAAATAGCGCTGTACATCGTTGACGTGAGATCAAAGCCCGTCAACGTCGCCAGAATCCCGTTTTGTTCCACCGCTTCTTTCGGTGATTCAAAGCCTTCTTTCAAATAACTATGCTCCGTCGTCTTGTAGATCCGCTGCGCGTATTTCAATAACGCGTAATATTCTTTCATGTCTTTATGTGAAAGTGCTGGATTCTCCCGCTCCATCAAATCGAGATCGTGGTACAAATCGAGCACCGTGCCATCTGGAAAGAATGAACGCCATTCCCGTTCAAGCCGCACGATCGGCACATAGTCTTCCATTCGCTTGCCGCTGCCCTGGAACAATTTATCAAATATATGCGGCATCGTTAAAATCGATGGACCTAAGTCGAATCCGAAACCATCCTGTTCCAGTCGGTTCACTTTTCCGCCGATGTGATCATTTTTTTCGTATAAAGAAACCGCGTAGCCTTTTTGTGCAAGAGAAATCGCTGCCGATAAGCCGCCAAGCCCCCCGCCGATGACGATAACGGATTTTTTTAGTTTTGCCATACAGATAACGCCTTCTTCCCCAATATATTTTCCTTTTATTTAATTCGTTAAAGTTCAAGCCATTTCCTGTATTGTGCCCGTTTTTTTGCAATTAGCAACCTAAAGAATTTAGTTTAAACACTTTTGACTAAGCTCTTTTATTCCCTACCCTTTACAAATCAAAACGCTTTAT
>JBFEIJ010000107.1:0-7034 GCA_041553775.1 Planococcus sp. (in: firmicutes) | reverse complement strand
CTAGAGCTTGCATAATATCTGTTGTAAACTGAGTCATAGGGAAGGCCTCTTTTCTGTGAATTGGTTGTGGTGACTTAATTCTACAAGAAAAGGTCTTCCTTTTTCTATTTATTCATTTACACAAGATATTTTACGCTCTCGAAAAAAGCCTCATTAGGAGGCTTTAAAATTTCTCTGCTTTCAGGTTTTCAAATGTTTTTTGATCGGTAATGATATACAACCTAGCGTTTTCCGGAATTGGATCATCCAGTTTTCTTACAATACCGAAATCCGATCCTTCTGCAATCAAATTCGCGCCATGTTCACGCAATGCGACGAACGCATCTCTATATGTTTTCCATGACGGTGACGACTTGATCTCCCAGATGTTTTCACCGTAAGTATGGTTTAACAACTCCATAAAGAGACGAGTAGATCCGTGATTCAATAGCGCTTTCGCCATTAGATGCGGAAATCCTTCATTAGATAATACGAACTCATTTACGCCGGCATGCATGAACAAATCCACATGATTCTGTTTAACAATTTCGACGATCGTATAAATCTTAATATCCTTTTCCACTGCGTAACGCTCAATGGAAGAAGCGATTAACAGCGTCTTCCCGTCCATCAAAATATCACTATGATCGCCTGATGCAAAAATGGAGACTGACCGTGCTTTTTCAATGCCCGCTTTTTTAAGCACTTTTTGATCGGTTGGATCGCCTTGAACGTAATGGAAGCGATCGTGTTTAAAAGGGGCTTCTTTAAGTGAATCCAGAAGCACCACATCCGTTTTGATGTCGCGGCTGAGCAATATTTCCTCTATTGTTTTTTGGACACTTCTTGACCAACCGATGATCAAAAAATGGTCTTTTCCTGTGTAATCCAATTTCCCTTCCATTTTAAGCCTCCCGTAATATGTGAAGAAATCCACAACTTTCCCTAAAATGATCCCGATCAGTCCGATGCCGATTAGATAAAGGAATATACCGTACAGCATACCGGGTGCGGTACGTGGCACATAATCTCCATAACCGATGGTTGTCACAGTCGTCATGACCCACCAAAATGCAATAAGGGGGTTCTTAAAATTATCAGGTTCTAAATAATAAATGACAAACGCGCTGGTGATATAAAAAACCGAAGTGTATAGAAGCAGCTTAGCTGTATTGATCTTGACGATTTTTTTCATGATTTCAAACATTTTCTCACCCCAGACCTAGTAATACCGATTGCCTTAACCTAAGTCTAGCTGTTTCCGCAATGAAATTCCATGTTCTTTTTCATCCCTTAGCTTGGCGTTTTGTTCTTTTTAAATACAGCTATGGCCATTGCAATAATTGCAATAGTCAAGATTGCGAGTAAAGCAGTCACCAATAAGCTATTTTCAAAAGGCTCTTGCTGCTCTGCAGTTCCTGCTTTTTGAACTTCAGTCATTGGCGCAGCTACTTTTACTTCCTGTGCTGTTTCAGTTGATGGCTCAGCAGGCACCGTTTCCACTACCTCGCTTATCAGTTCGATATTAAATGCAATCTCTCCTTTAATCGGATGGCCGTCCGCTCCAACAATGCTCCATTGGATCACATAAGCGCCGTTTGGCAGTTCCTGCTCCGTTAATCGTCCTTGCAACGTATTCCCCGATGCCACAATTTCTTCAAACGAGAAGCTTTGTCCTGCGCTTTCTAACGCGATGGTGCTACCTGCTTCAATTTGCGTTTCAAAAACTAACGTAATTTCGTTTAACGATTCCGTAATAGTTTGTCCTTCTACAGGGTTTGAAGACGTCAAGACCGTATGTGCTTGAGCAGCCATCGGTACGGTAAATAGCAACACAAACATTGTAAATAATATTTTTTTCATTATTTATTCCCTCCGCTTTCTCGAATCATTTATCAAGCTAACGCAGGAAATCGCAATTTAGATTGCTCATTTAATAAATTGATTTAAATAAAAAAGTTATTTTATAATTATATTATGTAAAGTTAAAACTCGATATAAAATGGCTGTGCGGATGAATCCAAGCAATAGCGGATACGTTGCCCAAAATTCTTCCATGTGACCAATTCCATCGCTTGTTCTACTGTGAAAAACCCTACTTCGAGACTTTCTTCAGAAGTAGTTAATTCGCCGCCAATGGGCTCCGCGATAAACAAGGCGTTGCATATAGAGCTTTCCACATTTTGAAAGATGCCGCAAAACTGTAAAGCCGCAATATCAATGCCGGTTTCTTCTTTGGTTTCTCTAATGGCAGCCGCTTTCAAGGACTCCCCTTCCTCAACTTGGCCACCGGGCATTTCCCAACCTCTTCGTGGTCCTTTGATCAATAAAATTTCACCTTGCTTGTTTTGAACGATTGCAGCAGTTGACACAATGTGTTTTGGCGGCGTATAGTGCTTTTCAATTTTCTGTTCCCATATTGACATTGAGTTCTCCCCCATTTATAAGTCTAGTTTCTCCAGTTTATCTATTTTCATCATTGTAACAAACTCTAGAAACTAACTACTTAAAACTACGAAAAAAGCCTCGTAAGCTATGAAAGGTCATAGTTTACGAGGCTTGGTCTTTGCTAGAATTTATTGCCTTTATCGCCGTGGCGCTCAAGGAGTTCTGCAAACGACAAGTTTTTTTCACGTTCTTTGCGTTCGAACAATTCCTGCGCATGTTTTTCTTCTGCGCGCTGTTGTTCTTCTTTTACTAGCTCTTTTTTTGTAGCCTGCAGTTTCGCCAGAATGTCTTCTGACAACATACTATCAGTCTGTTCTTTTTTCTTGCCCATCGGTGTTCCTCCTTAAGAACGTTTCACAATAGTCGCAACGCCTTGTCCGCCGCCGATGCAAAGTGTCGCAAGGCCGGTTTTCGCATCGCGTTTCTGCATTTCATGCAATAACGAAACGAAGACACGTGCTCCACTCGCGCCGATCGGATGGCCAAGCGCAATCGCGCCGCCGTTAACATTTAAAATGTCATGGTTAAATTGCAATTCGCGGTCAACCGCAATCGATTGCGCCGCAAATGCTTCATTTGCTTCGATCAATTCGATATCCCCCATTGCCATATCCGCTTTCTTCAAGACGTTTTTCACTGCTTGCACCGGGCCGATTCCCATAACAGCTGGGTCTACACCCGCATGGCCATTTGCCACGACTGTTGCAAGCGGCGTTAAGCCAAGCTCATCCGCTTTTGCTTTAGACATTACGATTACTGCAGCTGCACCATCGTTGATGCCAGAAGCATTGCCGGCTGTAACGCTACCATCTTTTTTGAATGCCGGACGCAATTTCCCAAGCTTTTCAGCAGTAGTGCCGGGCTTCACGTACTCGTCTTCTTTAAAGATGACTGGATCACCCTTGCGCTGCGGAATTTCCACTGGCACGATTTCGTCATCAAAACGGCCAGCTTCGATTGCTGCCGCTGCACGCGCTTGTGAACGCGCCGAAAATTCATCTTGCTCTTCTCTTGAAATATCGTAACGGTCACACAGGTTTTCTGCTGTGATGCCCATATGGTAATTATTGAATGCACAAGTCAAACCATCTTGCAGCATGCTGTCTACGACTGTTTGATCGCCCATCCGGTAGCCTGTGCGCGCTTTCGGCATCAAGTACGGCGCCAAACTCATGTTTTCCATGCCTCCAGCTACTACGATTTCAGCATCTCCTGCGTAAATCGCTTGATAAGCTAAATGAACCGCTTTCAATCCTGATCCACAGACTTTATTGATCGTCATTGCGGGTACAGTTTCTGGCAATCCTGACTGAATGGCCGCTTGACGCGCCGGATTTTGTCCAAGACCTGCTTGTAAAACGTTCCCCATGATTACTTCTGATACTTGTTCCGGTTTAATGCCTGCACGCTCAATCGCCTCTTTAATAACGATTGCACCTAATCGCGTAGCTGGAATGTCTTTTAATGCTCCTTGGAATGAGCCTACCGCGGTACGGACGGCGCTGACGATTACGATTTCTTGTGACAAAATGATTCCCCCTTGTTTAGTCGTTTGCAAGTTGCTCTTTTCTCCTACTCCTGGCTACAATGGTAGTGGGAGGGATACTATGTTCAGTTTACCAAAGAAAGCTACGATAATCGAGGTTGGCCCTCGGGACGGCTTGCAAAATGAAGGGGAAATTGTTTCAACTGAGTCAAAACTTGAATTCATCAAAGGGCTACAAAAAGCCGGTGTACGCGAAATGGAATTAACGTCATTCGTGTCGCCGAAATGGGTGCCGCAAATGGCAGATGCTAAAGACATTTTAGCAAATACTGAAAAAGTCGGTCGCCAATTTGTTCTGACGCCGAACGAGAAAGGCATAACGCTTGCCCGCGAATCCGGAGCTGAAGCATTGGCGGTTTTCGTCGGTGTGTCCGATTCGTTCAACAAAAAAAATATCAATAAAACAACAGCGGAAAGCATGGAAGCGTTAGAACCGCTCATAAAAAAATTGAAAGCGGACGGCATTTTTGTCCGCGCCTGCATCTCTACTGCATTTTATTGTCCATTTGAAGGCGCAGTCGATCCAGAAAAGACAATCGCGTTATGCCGTCAATTCGTCGACTGGGGTGTCGATGAATTGAGTGTCGCCGATACAATCGGAATGGCGAATCCGGTAGAAAGCTATGAGTTGTTCCACTGGTTAAAAACAGAATTTCCAAACGTCTTAATGACCGCGCATTTCCATGACACACGCAAAATGGCTTTAGCGAATATTTTTGCATCGTTACAAGCTGGTGTTGACCGTTTCGATTCTTCTGCTGGCGGTCTTGGTGGCTGTCCGTTCGCACCTGGCGCAACAGGAAATGCAGCAACTGAAGACATCGTCAACATGCTGCATCGCATGGGGATTGATACGGGAATCGACTTGGACCTTTTATGCGAAGCGGTTTCAAAGATCGAACCCCATGTTTCGAACCCGATCACGACAGGCATGTACCGCCTTTATCAAAACAAACAATGATATCCATTTAACACAATAAGTAAGGACTTTTTAATATACATCCATTCCAAAAATGTGAAAAGGGGTTTTGGCCATGAGAAGACGCATCCTTCAAGTTTCCGCAGTGGTGTCGAGCGCTTTTACGTTAGCGACTGCCGCCTTTGGTATTGCTGCGAGTAATCGATTAATGTATGTAAAAAACAAAGACGCAAACTTGATATTGGAGCGTGAAACCTCTGCCAAGCGCTACGATGAAGCATGGTATGCAAATGTTTCAAAAAGCGAACGATGGATCGAATCTCAAAATGGCTATCAAGTCAAAGCCATTTTCCTCGAACCCCACGACACTACCCGCTATGCCATCATTTGCCACGGGGTGACTGAATCGAAAGTCAATTCGTTCAAATATGCCCGTATGTTTGAAAATCTCGGCTTTAACTCCGTCGTTTACGATCACCGCCGGCATGGAGATTCCGGTGGAAAAACGACAAGCTTCGGTCATTACGAAAAGCTCGACTTGCAGGCTGTCGTAGAGGCATTGAAGCAACACGTCGGTTCTAAACTGACATTTGGCATACACGGCGAATCGATGGGTGCTGCGACAACGCTGCTCTATGCCGGCATGCAAGATGATGCCGATTTTTATATATCGGACTGTGCCTATTCCGATATATCCGAACAGGTGCTGCACGTTATGCGAACAACCACGCGCCTTCGGACACCGTTTGCCTTAAAACTCGCATCTTTCTTCATGAGGCTGCGGGACGGTTATTTGATCAGCACTGTCACACCAAGAGAAGCCGTCAAGAAAATCATAAATCCCGTATTATTCATTCACAGTTTGCCGGACGATTTTGTGCTGCCGCAAATGACCATGGAAATGCACGATCTTAAACCGGGTCGAAAAATGCTCAAGCTTTTTGAAGAAGGTGCACACGCACAATCTTATAATTTGCATCCACAAGAATACGAAAACACCGTTGCCCAGTTTTTGCAGGAACATGCTGTGCTGGAACCCACAATAGAAGAAAACGCCTGACAAGAACGCCAGCCCTAAACTTCGGGCTGGCGTTTCTCTATGGGTTCAAATAATTTTTACCAAATCAATTACAGACTCCATTAAATTCGGTAAAATGAATTTATTGTGTCGACTTGCAGTTGAACATCGTGTTGATATTTACCAAAGAGGTGATTACATGAATTTCACGAAGATTTTAGAGGGCCCGAATATCAATCACTTTACACACGTCTCCCAGCGAGTAGCCGTTCGAGCTGTTATTGTTGAAAACAAGCAAATTCTACTTGTCCATTCGAACAAAGGGGATTATAAATTTCCTGGAGGCGGAGTGGAAGAATTTGAAACTCATGCTGAAGGTCTCATCAGGGAAATTAGAGAAGAAACCGGCTATCTCAACTGCCGCGTCAAACAAAAAATCGGCACCTTCATTGAACGAAAAATTGACGAAATCGACAACGAAGGATTGTTTGAAATGATTTCCCATTATTATTTATGTGAATTAACTAACGATGACAAAACGAATCTCCAATTGGATGATTATGAATCTTTATTGGAGTTCACTCCGAAATGGGTAACTTTCAATGAGGCAATTTCTCAAAACGAAAGACTCATGAGCCAAATCGAAAAAAATAGTTGGCTGAAGCGGGAAACATTTGTGTTAAGAGAAGTGCAAAAGCATGTGGATTAGCAAAGCTTGAGGGATTTACCCACATGACTTGTACATAAAAAATGCTCGGAGATTAGATCTCCGAGCATTTTTGCGTTCTACCTAATGCTATAAAATAAGCACTCATAGAGCGCTTTTTATTTTTTAGTAGTTGGTTTAGTCGACGCTTTATTCATTTGTTGCATCATTTGATTGATTTTTTTCTGAGACGGTTTTTGTCCCATTTGCATCATCATTATACGCAGCATGTCTTCGTTAATCGGTGGATTGTCTTTCAAATACTTCATCATGTATTGACGAGCGATGAAGAAGCCAAGCGCAACACCCGCGATTAAAGCGACGATAACGATTACGATCCAGATCCATGTATCCATTCTTGTTACCCCCTTCGTGTTGCATAAATAAGTAGTGCACCACAATGGATTATACTATATAT
>JBFEIJ010000106.1:0-7134 GCA_041553775.1 Planococcus sp. (in: firmicutes) | reverse complement strand
TGCTGAAGAAGTGGTAGCTAATGTCAGAGGAATCGGAAAAATACAAGATTTACTTAATACAAATAATAGCATCCAAGGAAATAAATTAATCGATAATTATACCTATTCACCTTACTATGTTACGGTAACCGAGCGGAATGCGCCAAATTCAAAATTAAAAAAAGCAATTATTACAGTTAAGTCTGCACCAGGCTCAGGCATCAATGAACCTGAATTTAAAACAGAAATGTATTTTAAGGTGAGCCCATGAGAAATCAACAAGGAGTAACGTTAGTTGAACTTTTAGGAGTTCTTGCGATTATAGGCATAATTATGGCAATGATTATGACGACAATGACAAATGGATCAAATGCATCGCAACGAACTAAATCTAAACAACAATTGCAACAAGAGGCAAATTACATAGTGGAAGTTATTCGTTCTGAGTATTTGAAAAAAGAAAACAATTTGATTGAACTTAAAATCGAAGGTACAGGATATGATCAACAACTGAAAATGGGAACTAAAATAATATCTTCAGGCTACAAATATAAGTTAACCGAACCAAATAACGGGAAAATAGATCCTGCTGTAAACCAAAAATTTAAAGTAGAGTTATCATCAAACGGAATTCAAAAATTTAATATAAATACAACTTTCAGCAAAATCAGATAGGGGGGATTGTATGAAATTTAAAAATGGTGAAAAGGGATATGCTTTAATATCAGTTATGCTTATTGTGATACTTTTTACAATTATGGGTATGAGTTTATTTACCATGAATATGAATGCAGCAAAGCAGTTTGATACGAAAGAAAAGCAAGTTGGAGCCAGACACCAAGCAGAGATGGGAATCTTGCATTATAAAATGGAAGTAGAAGAAATAATCAGATTAAATCCTCGTAATCATAATCTTTCATGTTCTAACTTAACTAAAGCTGTTTCTGGAACATCAGAAGACAACAAGTCAGGTTATTTAATCAGAGATGTGGATATACAATGTAGTTTTACGGATAGGACCTTTACGATTTTTGTAATAAGTAATGGAAAATACCATGAACGTGAAGATAAAATTAAGGCCAAACTTTATGTGAAAAATATACGGAGTACAACTTTAGAGCCGGGAAGAATACCGGAACCTATCGATTATACAGATACCGTAAAAGTTTTTAGTGGTAATGGAATCTTTTCGAACGGAATTTATACACAACAAGAAAAAAGTTTACATGTGACTGGGCTGATTACTAATGATAAGGGGAATAAAGACGGTGGTAATCATATTTTAATTGAAAGAAACTTATATATAGATAAAGATATAGACTTCACTAATCATGCTTGTATAGTAACCAGAGGTGATTTGGTGGTTAGAGGGATAATCAGTTCTACTAATAAAGCTTACATTTTTGCGTATGGCGATGCTTATTTAGATGAATACACATATATAACAAAGCATAATAAGCTTTTTGTATCAGGTGATGTATATGTAAATGGGCTAAAAAAAACACCTAAGAATTTCGAATCTGTGCCTGCTGGAAACTCGTCTAATGGTTGTCCACTCCCCGGTTCAGGTAATCCGGGGACATTATCGCCAATATGGAACTTTAATAGTGAAGTAGAAGTGGATTATTTTGTGAATTGATTGTCTTGCAAGGCTAGAAAAAGCTTTCTTAATCTAAGTTAAAAACTACCTCTTTCTGGAGACAGGTTATTAGCTTAATGAACAAGGAAGCTTTTTCCAATTTAAAGCATCTAATTTCTTCGTTTTTCGGCTAATACTTTTGCTTTTTTCGTATTCGCAAAATGAACCTTCGTCACTGATTGCAAAAAAGCTTCCCCTTGCTTCAGAAGAATTTTCGCTGCTGCTTCATCAACGATTTTCCCTGCACCTTTTGGCAAGGTAAAGCCGGCTTTTTGACTGAGCGCATCCATTTCTTCAAGAAAAGCGACGCGGGCAATGATGGAAGCGCAAGCGACAGATACGTGCAACCCTTCCGCTTTTGTGGAAAATAAAACATCTTCCTGAACGATTTCTTTTTCATCTTTAATATGCTTGTAATAAATGCCACGTTCAGCGAATTGGTCAATCAAGATATGATCGGGCTTGATCGGGGCAATTTTTCGCAACACATGTTTCAACGCTTGATTATGAAGCAATGCCTTGATCTTGCCTTGGGACCAGCCTTTACTTTGCACCGAGTTGTACTTGTCGTTGGATAAAGTTAGCACGCTATAAGCAAAAGCTTTTTTCAAATCTGGGGCGATGATGCGCATATAATCATCGGTCAATTGCTTGGAATCTTTCACGCCAAGTTCTTGGGCAAGAGCAACACCTTCGCTTGGCACAAAGCATGCCGCTACTGTAATCGGTCCAAAAAAGTCGCCAGTGCCCGTTTCATCCGAACCTAAGACGGATTTTGTGGCGAAATCAGAAGGTAAGACATCTCCTTTGGCGGAAGAAGTCTTGGATGGAGCGGCAGAAACGGTTCCCCATTTGGCCGCTTCGCGTTCTGCGCCTGCGCCTTGGAACATCACTTTACCTGAGGTATAAACAGTGACGACAGTATCTGAAAGCTTTGCGGTAAAGCGAACATATTGTACTTTAGAGCTGATTTTTCGGTTTTCATAATACTTGATGATTTGTTGGAGTTTTTCCTCCGGAAGTTTTAGCACAATGTTAGACATGAAGGAGACTCCTTTCTTATAATTCACATTCTCGTTCGGTTCATGTTATGATTATGTATAGGATTTCTAAGGAGGGGTGGAGCATTGTCGGAACAGCAAAAAATTCGTACATCGGTCGAAATCTATGGCTATACCTATAAATTAATCGGTACTGAAACATCCAATCACATGCGGCTCGTCGCGTCGATGGTTGATGAGAAGATGCGTGAATTTCATGCGATGAATCCATCTCTCGATAGTTCGAAGCTCGCTGTATTGGCTGCGATCAATACGGTACAAGATAATCTTAAACTTAAAGAGCAGGTAGAACAATTAGAAAATGAATTGAAAAAGTTGAAGGGCTGACGTACATGCTTGATATTATCTTATTAATTTTATTGATTGGCGGCATCATTATCGGTGCAAAGCGGGGCTTTGTGCTCCAGCTTGTACATATGGTTGGGTTTGTCATCGCATTAATTGTAGCTTATCTCTATTATAAGCCGCTATCGGAGTATTTTGTTTTATGGATTCCGTATCCAGCGGTCGATAGCGATTCACGCTTCACGATTGCAATCGAACAACTTGATTTGGATCAAACCTTTTATCAGCTATTTGCATTTGCACTGATTTTCTTTGCAGTCAAATTCGCATTGAATTTGCTTGCATCCATGTTTGATTTCATTAAATATTTACCAGTGCTGGGTTTCCTAAGCAAAATATTAGGAGCTGCATTGGGAATGATCGAAGCGTACCTATTATTATTCATACTCCTATACGTATTGGCTTTATTGCCAATCGACATGATTCAAGGATATATGGAAAATTCGGGGATCGCCAAGTCGATTCTAGAAGACACACCGTATTTCTCTGAGAAAGTGAAGGAATGGTGGTATATTTATATGTAAGGCGTGAGGAGTTGCCCCGATACCAATGGGGCAGCTCCTTGTTACTGTCTGAGGAAATATGTGTCAGTTTCATAAAACGAAAGAAAAATACTCGGTAGCTCTTTTCATTTTGCTATAGCGTATTTGCATGTTCCGAACCTAGTGTAGTTATGCAGTGACAGAGACAGGCGGACGTACTACTTCAACCGCCACCTTGCGCTTCTTTAAAAGGTATTTCTTACGTAATTGAAATAAAAAATACAATTTTAGTAATTTCTAAAGATTTTCCAGATATGGAGCAAGCCAGCGGAGACGCCTGCGGGAAAGCGAGACAGCCGAGACCCCGCAAGGAGCAAAGCGACTGAGGAGGATTGGCGCTCGCCCGCGGCAAGCGCAGCTGTATTGCGAAATATCGATATTATGTATAATCAATTGAAATAATGTTTAAGTGATAGAAAGTCATATTACCGGAGGCTTATCATGAACAAGAAAATCATTATCAGAACGCTTGAAAAAATAGCCATTTACATGGAAATCAAAGGGGAAAACCCGTTTAAAGTGAGCGCCTTCCGCAAAGCGGCGCAAGCGTTGGAATTGGATCAGCGCAGTTTGGATGAAATCGAAGATGTAACAAAACTGAAAGGCATCGGTAAAGGCACAGGAGAAGTCATTACCGATTTAATGGAAACAGGCAAGTCTACAGTCCTTGAGGAATTGCAAGAAGAGGTTCCGAAGGGGTTGATTCCTTTATTAAAACTTCAAGGCTTGGGCGGCAAGAAAATCGCGAAATTGTATAAAGAACTTGGCATTGATTCTGCGGAATCGTTAAAACAAGCTTGCGTCGATCACGAAATTCAAAAATTGCCAGGTTTCGGTCCAAAATCCGAAGAAAAGATTTTGAAGGAATTGATGGATTTTGAATCAAAGCCGGGTCGTCACCCAATTTGGAAAACAGAAGAAGCAGTGAAATTCGTCGAGGAAATTCTCAGTGGAATTGAACACATCAGCGAATTTTCGGTTGCGGGAAGTTATCGTCGTACAAAAGAGACAAGCAAGGATCTCGATTTTATCATAGCCACCTCAGAGCCTAAAGCGGTTAAAGAAAAGCTGCTTGCAGCGCTTCCGGTTCAAGAAACGATTGCGTCAGGCGATACAAAAGTATCGGTGACGGTCGAGTTTCAGGATTTGATTGATATTGATTTCCGTTTGGTCGCACCAGAGGAATTCGTCACCGCACTGCATCATTTCACCGGTTCGAAAGACCATAACGTGCGCATGCGTCAATTGGCAAAATCACAGCAGAAGAAAATCAGTGAATACGGGGTTGAACAGCCGGACGGGTCAATCATGACATTCGAATCTGAAGTCGAATTCTATGACCATTTCGGCTTGCCGTTCATCCCGCCATCGGTCAGAGAAGACGGTCGGGAAATTGATCGTATTGCTGAATTGCCGGAATTGGTTGCGCTTGAAGACATCACAACTGACTTGCACATGCATACAACATGGTCAGATGGCGCACATTCTTTGCCGGAAATGGTGGAAGCAGTACGGAGCAAAGGGTATAGCTATATGGCGATCACCGACCATTCGCAGTATTTGAAAGTGGCGAACGGTTTGACCCCTGAACGCTTATTGGAGCAAAACAAAGAAATTCGGGACCTCAATAAAAAATACAGCGACTTTGATATTTTATCCGGAACGGAAATGGATATTTTACCGGACGGTTCACTCGATTTTGACGATGAAGTATTAGGTCAATTGGACTTTGTCATCGCGAGCATCCATTCGAGTTTTCAACAGCCGCGTGAACAAATCATGGAACGCATTTTGACAGCGATGAAAAATCCGCTTGTGGATATGATTGCGCATCCAACGGGGCGTATTGTCGGTCAGCGCGCGGGTTATGATCCGGATGTGGAACAATTGCTTGATTGGGCAAAAGAATACGGGAAAATCGTGGAATTGAATGCGAGTCCGTACCGTCTGGATTTAGCGGTCGAATATTTGGAAATGGCCCAGGAAAAAGGGGTGCCAGTAGCGATCAACACAGACGCTCATGCAATTGAACAGTTAGAAGTGATGGCTACCGGCGTCAAGCATGCACAAAAAGCGTGGCTGAAAAAAGACAATGTCGTCAACACGTGGCCGCTTGAACGGTTGCGTGCATTTATCAAAAATAGGAGGTGTCCCGCGTGATAGCAGAACGCGCTTTAAGAACTCTGGAATTTTATAAAATCCGCAACGAAGTAGCGCGGTATTGCACATCTTCACTCGGAAAAGCCCATGTCGATGGTTTATTGCCGTCGATTGAACTGGATAAAGTCAACCGTTTGCTTGAAGAAATGGACGAGGGAGCGGCCATCATCCGCACCAAAGGCAATGTGCCGATGGGCGGTATTTTCGATATCCGTATGCACGCGAAACGCGCTCAAATTGGTGGTTCATTGAGCCCGATGGAATTGATGGAAGTGTCATCTACGATTCGGGCGAGCCGAATCTTACGCCAATTCTTTGAAACGATTCGAGAAGAAGGCGCCATTTCCATTCCGCATTTTCTTGAGAAAAAAGAAGCGATGCCGATCCTGACGCAGCTAGAACACGATATCAATATGTGCATCGATGACAATGGCGGCGTGCTGGATAGCGCCAGTGGTGCACTGCGGACGATTCGTCAGCAATTGCGTGCTCAGGAAAGCCGGGTTCGTGAACGCTTAGAAAGTTTGGTGCGCGGTAAAAACGCAGCGAAAATGCTGTCAGATACGATCGTAACGATCCGCAACGACCGTTTCGTGATACCGGTAAAACAGGAATACCGCAGCCATTACGGCGGTATTGTGCATGACCAATCGTCATCTGGGCAAACTTTATTCATCGAACCGGATGCGGTTGTTCAAGCGAATAACGAAGTACGACGTTTGAAAATGAAAGAAAAAGAAGAGATAGATCGCATACTCCAGATGCTTTCTGCGCAAGTGCAGGAAGTGGCGCATGATTTATTTGTGCTCGTGGAAATACTCGGTGAATTGGATCTTGTTTTTGCGAAAGCGAAATACGGTGCGGCGAACAAATGCACGAAACCAGAAATGAATGATGAAGGCTATATCAATCTGAAAAAAGCGCGTCATCCATTGATTCCAGCGGATGAAGTGGTCGCGAACGATATCGAATTCGGGCGTGACATTACGGCTATCGTCATTACCGGTCCGAATACAGGCGGTAAAACAGTTACATTGAAAACCGTAGGACTGTTTACATTGATGGCGCAATCAGGCTTACCTGTGCCTGCGCTTGACGGATCGGAACTTGCAGTGTTTGATCAAGTGTTTGCGGATATCGGCGACGAACAATCGATTGAACAAAGTTTAAGTACGTTTTCGTCTCACATGGTGAATATTGTCGACATCTTGTCAAAATTCGACAGCAATTCATTGGTTATTTTCGATGAGCTTGGTGCAGGAACCGACCCACAAGAAGGGGCTGCGTTAGCTATTTCATTATTGGATGAAGTTCACGGACGCGGTGCGCGTGTAATTGCGACAACTCATTATCCAGAACTGAAGGCATACGGTTATAACCGGCCGGGTGTAGCTAATGCTAGTGTGGA
>JBFEIJ010000105.1:0-7180 GCA_041553775.1 Planococcus sp. (in: firmicutes) | reverse complement strand
CCATGCGCGTCAACTTAAGCTTTTTTGAAGTTACATTTGTCGCGTAACGGACAAGTCATGGAAATTTTTTCATTTTTTCTCTTGTTCGTTCAAGAAGGTTTTATCTTTTTTCGAACGGGGGATAATAATACCAATAACGCTGAACTTGAAGGCACGACAAATAAACATTCTGATTCCCCAAAAATTCGAGTGTCTATCTGTCTTTCAGGCCCGCAGCCAATTGATGGGTCCGGGTTCCCATTGTTTCTTCCGACCAATGGTGTTCAGGGTTAGCTCGATTTTTTTAAGGATGCATGACCAATCCGTTCCATCACGGATTCGCCAATGCATCCCTATTTTTTTGGCGACTTCGTGGATTGCAATCTGTTCACTCAACACAAAGTGCTGATCTTCCCAGAAACGGACCCGTAATTGGTAGGCAATCAACGTACTGAGAAGAAAAAGAATCAATTCTGCGTATAGATGACATTCCCAACGAGCTTGCTTCATGCGGCGGAACTGGTCCAGGTTCAGGTCGCTTTTCCAGGAGCGAAACAGAAGCTCAATCTGCCATCGATACCGGTAGAGAGAAACGACTTCCCCTGCGGGGACCTTGTCTGGAAGGTTCGTCACCAACATCGATACTCCCAGTAAATCCCACGATTTTTGTTTAATGGTGCCGGACTTGGTTTGGTCGCGGCGTTTCACTCGATGCGCTTGGCGTCGCTGTTCGGCCACGGTCATGCGGTAGAGGACAAGACGGCATGGCAACTTCTTGTGCCTGCCGAGGTATACCCGTGGGTAATTGCGCATGTCCCCTGGTCGAAGCGTCTTCATTTCATCTTTTATCAAAAGTGGTTCATACGCATGCCTTTCGATGACGTTTCCGTTTGGATGAAAGCGAGGCGTTGGATGATCGATAAAAAACATCGTATCCGTTCGTGCTCGGCTAACAAAAAAGGCGCCTGCCCCATCCATTTGTTCAAACGTGTCGTATTGATAATACCCCAGGTCTTGTAAAAACAAGTCATTCTTCTGGATCGTCGCCAACCGTTCCTGGCCAGCCGGACAATCTCCCGCTTTAGCGGGTTGAATCTTCACATACTGAAATTGACCGGTGAGGTAATCCACTTCCAATTGAAACTTGACGCCGGCCCCGACTGAACTGGGGTAGTCGGCCTGGCAATTGGGCGATAGCGCGACTGTCGTCCCATCCAGTATGCGGATGCGATTGAAGGCATGCGTGGTTGCCAACTGAATGCCCGGTAGGGGCAAGCTTTTTTGAAACGCGAACAGCGCAAAGAATACCTCTTGTAAAAAAAGGACGGTGTGTCCATTCAAGCGCTTGTTCAATGCTTCTTTGGATACCGGTTCCTGGTAGTTGGCCAAGTCCGAACAGAGTTCGGTCAAGGAATGGTTACTGAGGTTTCCGGGAGATGAAAACAACAGCTTCATAAAAGAAAGGCTGTTCAACTTCCGGTTTCGTTGAATAAATTGGGTGGCCTTAGCGAATGCGTCGAGTTTTCCTGGGGGATAGAAACTGGAACAATTGTTTCAGTTGGTAAGCTGACTGGTTCCGTTTCATAAAAAACGCCTCCTTTAATTGATGGTATTCTTCTTTACCATCAATTAAAGGAGGCTAATCACCCGACATTTCTTAAGTTGACGCGCATGGCCACGAAGACTCCTGTGGGACATCGAAAGCTGAAGACCCCACAGTCACGATAGTGACGAGGAGGCTGAAGCTGAGCCCACGGAAAGCGAAGTGGCCAGTCCGCTTGGATGTTATACAACGTTATTCATTTTCATTAGACTTTTTCTACAGCCTGAAAAAGAATGCCGCGCGAATCTGCGCGGCATTCTTTTTATTAATGATCTTGCGAGTTCTTATACTTGTTTTTCTTTGTATTGCAGCGATTCGACCAGTTCCTTGCCGTCTTCGCTCCATTTTAAGATTCGGAAATATGCATCGTGGTAAAACGTGAAATAATAGCCGTTTGCCAGGCCTTCTTTCATCCATTTTTCTTTTGCGTAAATTGAATCCATCGGGTAATCATCAAAAGCGAGCACCCATAATGGGTTTTGGTGGGCATGCGTCGGCATGATGTCTCCCATGTGGAGAATCGTTTCGCCGCCGCTTTCCAGTTTAATGACGCTATGTCCATTGGAATGACCGCCAGTGTGAATCATCGTGATGCCTTTTACAGGCGATGCTTGCTCTTCAAATGTTTCCACCTGAGCGACAATTGGCTCCCAATTTTCTTTCCAATACGTATTGCGTGAACGGATATTCGGGTGTTGCATTTCTTCCCATTCGACTGCTGACACAAAAATTTTCGCTTGCGGAAATACTGAAGCGTATTCTTCGCCTTGAAGTTTCGTTAATCCGGCGGCGTGATCGCCATGTAAATGCGTCATGAGGACATAGTCAACGTCTGCTGTGGATAAACCAAGCTCCGCCAAATTTTCTTCTATGCGCGATTCAGAAGAAACACCTAGATTGCGTTTTTGACGATCGGTTAATTTTCCATCTCCAAGACCGCTGTCGATGATGATGTTTTTCCCCTCATGCCGCACCAAAATCGGATGCGTCGGTAGTTCAATCTGGTTTTGTTCATTGACCGGATAACGCTTAGACCAAATAACTTTCGGTACGACACCAAACATGGTGCCGCCATCCAGCCAAGTCGTTCCCCCATCCAGCCAAGTCAATGCCATGTCGTGAAATTGAAATTTATCCACCCTGAATCCCCCTTATGCTTTATGCGATTGGTATTGAGCTTCAAGCCGGTAAATCGGCTGCCCTTTTTTCGAGAATTTTTCTTCGTATTCTGTCATGATGTTCCATTCCGGCTCATTGGCGTGTAAATCCAATGATACGTACTTCAACAGCATGCCGTATTCCGAAACGCTCGTCAGCGAATATTCGAAAAGCCCACGATTATCTGTTTTGAAATGAAGTTCGCCATTTTCAGGCAACACCGTTTCATACAATTTTAAAAATGTACCGTGTGTTAGGCGACGTTTCGCATGGCGTTTTTTCGGCCATGGATCGGAAAAGTTCAAATACAGTCGATCCACTTCGCCTTTTTCAAAGAACTCAGTCATGTCTTTAGCATTAACGCGCAGCAATCGTAAGTTCGGAATGCCGCCTTCTTCTTCAAGTATACTTTCAAGGGCACTAACGATTACGCTATCAAATAATTCGATGCCGATGTAATTAATATCCGGGTTTTGTTTTGCCATACCTACGATGAAACGGCCTTTTCCAGTTCCTGCTTCAATATGCAGCGGATTGTTATTGCCGAATTCTTCTTGCCATTTTCCTTTTAGCTCCTGCGGATTAGGCAGTAAAATTTCCGGGTGGGCTTCAATTAAATTAGCAGCCCACGGTTTAAATCGAGTTCTCATAAGACATCCTCTTTCTTTCTGTTAGTTATCGCATTCCATCGGCTCTTGCTGATGCCGTATTCAACAAATTCATTTTCAGGGCTTTTGCCGGCATAATCGCCGTCAATGTGGCGGTAAACTTGCCGGTCCGTTTTCAAACGGAAGCGGCTTCCACTGAGTTGTACCACTTCTTTAAACTTGGTATGGGTTCCATTAAAAACCGTACCAAACACAAGCAGCAGTTTCAAGCGGGATATGCCGCTGACAATTGTCAATTCCAGCACACCGTCGCCGGTTTTCGAGTTGGGGGAAATTTTCATGCCCCCTCCGAAATAAGGCTGATTGTTGGCAGTCGCCAACCACACATCTTTAAAGCTTTGTTTCGTGCCGTTCATTTCCACAACCAAATCAAATTTTTCAAAACGGAATAATGTGCGGATCACGTAAAGCAGGTACACGAGTTTTCCAGCTCTAATTTTGTTCAACCCTTTTTTCGCCCAGGACCGGTTGACCATAGCGGATATTTCCGCATCAAATCCAATGCCTGAACTGCTGGCAAATTGGTACGTTTCCCCGTCCGTGAACTCGCCAAGATCATATTGGCAACTTGAAAGCTCCTGCAAAAAAAGCTCAACTGAAGCCGCATCATTGAACGAATAAAATCCTCGGCAGAAATCGTTGCCGGAACCAGCAGCAACAGACCCGATAATCATATTGGATGCTCCCGCTGCTCCAGCAATGATTTCACGCATCGTGCCATCACCGCCAACACCGATGATCAGAATCGGCTCCGCATCATCACGGAATGCCATTACTGCTTTTTGTGCATGCCCTGCGTATTCTGTAATCACCAATTCGTATGGAAACTTTAAATCTCGCTTAAATGTATGCCATTTCTTAGCTGCATTGCCGTTGCCGGCTGCTGGGTTGACGATAACGATTGTTTTCATATGACCTCACTTTTGGCGTTAGACGCCTTTTTGCAATTGATAGACGGCTTGCGGTAAATATTTATGCGTATTTTGCGGTTCGATGCGGAATAGCGAATACTCCTCCACACGAAATGAAATAGGCATCAGCTCCGGCAGTTTGTCCTGTGCCATTTCCGCTCCGCCTGCCCATTTAGCTGCTAATGTAATATGTGGCACGAACGGCTTTTGATCCAGAGAAATATCGAAACTCTCCACCGTCTTTTTAATTTTATCCTGAAGCTCCATCAACGGTGCGCTTTCCGCTAACGCGGCGTAAATGATGCGTGGCGTCTCTGGATTACCAAATGTCTTCACGCTTTCAATCGTCAAATCGAAGGAAGCAAGAGAAATGTCCTCAAGCGCTTTTGCAGCAGCCTGTAACTGAACTTCATCAGCGCTTCCGATAAACAGCAGCGTGATGTGCATATTGTGCGGATCAGTATATTTCTTGTGACTGTTCAGACCCCAGCGTTCACGCGCTTCCGCCAATTGCACGGCTACTGAATCCGGAATATTGATGCCGATAAAATAATGTGTTTGCATAATCATCACCTTTTAACAGTTTACCACTTGCACGCCGACAAAAAAATAGTGATCGGCTTTCGCCGACCACTTTAGCTTTTCACTGTTAGTTTTAAATTTGCTTCGAATGATTGCTGAAGATTTTTGGTCATTTCCCCAGGAACGCCTTGTCCAATTTGCTCGCCGTCGATTTCGACAACAGGAATAATTTCAGCCGTTGTCGAAGACATGAAGAACTCATCCATTTCCAAAGCCTGCGTTTTTGTAAACGCCTCTTCTTTCACTTCGATGCCAAGTTCTTGGCTAAGCTTTAAAATCACTCTTCTCGTAATACCATTCAAAATTAAATTTGTTGCTGGATGCGTATAGATGATTCCGTCTTTAATGCCGTACATATTCGACGAAGACCCTTCAGTCACAACTTCTCCGCGATGAAGAATTGCCTCATAGCAACCCTTTTCATGCGCTTCTTGTTTGGCCATGACATTTCCGAGCAAGTTCAAGCTCTTGATATCGCAGCGCAACCAGCGTACGTCTTCGATAAATGCAGTTTTAACACCTTTATCCATCAATTCAAGTGGGCGCTCAACCGTCTTCGTATAAGCTACGATGACTGGCGAGGTTTCTTCTGGAAAATGATGCTGACGCATAGCTTGACCGCGTGTGACTTGCACATAAACTTGACCATTATTGATTTCATTCATCTCCACCAAATCATAAAGCATTTTATGAAAGACATCTTTTGTGTAAGGGATGATGATTTTGATTTTTTCAGCGCTTTCGTAAAAACGGTCAATATGCTCTTCCGCTGTATACAAATTCCCTTCATAAACGCGGATCACTTCATAAATCCCGTCTCCGAATTGATAGCCTCGATCTTCTTTTGAAATATTAAGTTCTTCTTCGCGAATAAAATCTTCGTTATGCAAAATCCAGTTCATACAACATCCCTCTTTCATAATGGTTTGCAAGCCAATTGAGAAATCGCTTCCGCATAAATCGCAACAGCTTTGAGTAAATTATCGACATCAACAAATTCATCTGCTTGGTGAGCGACGTCCGGTTCTCCAGGAAATAGCATACCAAATGCCACCCCTTTATCAAGGACGCGCGCGTATGTGCCCCCGCCGATGGCTAGTAGCTCTGCCTTGTCGCCCGTTTGTTTTTCGTAAGCCGATTGAAGTTTTTTGATGAACGGGTCTTCGGCATCCACATGATGCGGCTGTGAATTTGACGTCACCATTAGCGTAAAGTTTTCCGGCATTCTAATACCGATTTTTTCTTCAAATGGATAAGTGATCGAATAACGCAAGCTTACTTCAATGACCGCTTGTTTACCTTGTTCAAAACGGATGACACCCGCGTTCAACGTTGTGTCCCCTGAGATTTCATCCTTGAAATCGAGGCCAAGCTTGCGACCGCGTGAATCTTTGTGAAAATGGTCTGCTAGAAACGCCGTGAACTTGCCGCCGTCTCCAGCTAAATGCTCTTTCAAAAACAACGCCAGCAAAATCCCGGCATTAACGCCGTCTTCCGGTTCCATTGCGTGGGCGGATTTTCCGTGAACCGTTAACTTCACATATGCGTCATCGGTTTCCGCAAATCCTTTAATCTCATGTTGCTTCAAAAAATCTTCAAACAGCGGTTGCCATTCAGACATCGCTCCTGTTAGCTTGGCTTCAGCCAAATCCGGCACCATATTTGTGCGGTTGCCCGACACAAAACTGTGGAGCGCATCGGAAGACTGCCAAGAATTCATAGCTAAATCGATTGTGGCAATGCCTTTTTCCGCATTGATAATCGGAAAATCCGCGTCCGGTGCAAAGCCGATCGTCGGCATTTCTTCCGTTTCAAAATATCGCTCCACACAACGGAAGCCGCTTTCCTCGTCTGTCCCGATGATCAGTCGCACACGTTTTGTAAATTCGAAGCCGGCATCTTTCACCAAGTTCAATGCTGCCCAAGCAGCAATCGTCGGTCCTTTGTCATCAATCGCACCGCGACCGTACAATTTGCCATTTTCAATTACACCGCCGAACGGATCTTTCGTCCAACCTGCTCCAGCAGGAACGACATCAACGTGACCGAGAATTCCTAATAGCTCTTCTCCGCTGCCCGTTTCAAGATGTCCCGCAACATTTCCGACATTTTTCACCTGATATCCTCCGGCCGTGCCTTTATCTAAAAACCAATCGAGCGCTTTTTTGACGTCTTTTCCAAAAGGAGCATCATCCGTAGCCTCTTCACTCAATATGCTTGGAATCGAAATCAGCTCCTGCAATTCTTTAATGATACTGTCTTTGCGCTTTTCCACTTCT